>JALUYM010000117.1 GCA_027018745.1 Bacteroidales bacterium
ATTTTATACAAAAATAGGGGAAGAAAAACAGGCTTTCGATGTGTGCGATGTGTTGAACGGTATTTCTGACAAACTGGTTTATCGTCATCCGCATATCTATAGTAATGTAAAGGTAACAGATGCCGATGAGGTGGCCGATAACTGGGAAAAACTGAAACTAAAAGAAGGAAAAAAATCGGTTCTTTCGGGGGTTCCCAAATCGTTGCCTCCGTTGTTGAAAGCTTACCGCATGCAGGAAAAAGTAAAAGGTGTTGGCTTTGAATGGGAAAAACGATCACAGGTTTGGGAAAAGGTGGAAGAAGAACTAAACGAATTGAAAACAGAAGTGGAACAAAACAATTCAAAAGAAAAAATTGAAGAAGAATTCGGTGACCTGCTCTTCGCCCTCATAAACTATGCCCGCTATGTGGGTATCAATCCTGATGATGCGCTGGAACGGACCAACCGGAAATTTATACGCCGCTTTCAATATATTGAAACCCAATCGGCCAAAGAAGGCCATAACCTGACAGATATGACGCTGGAAGAGATGGATGTTTACTGGAACCGGGCAAAAAGAAATGAGTAATATTAAATTGGTTGTGGTTTTTCAGATAGAGTGTGTCTTGTGCATTCACATTAACTGTAAGAAAACCAACTAATAAAACGAAAACAAGTAATGGTTTTTTCATCATAACAGGTTTATTATTAAAATCGGCCTAATAAACAATAACAGTTCCTCTATTGAACCATCAGACAATAATCCGACAGTTCATTTTTTTGTTTATTTTTACCAACCAGATAAACATTCATCTTTTCATTCAAAACTGTATGCAGATGGATGAAAGAACTTCGTGGGAAAACAATTAATAACGACTGTTTCCCTGTTTAAAAAAACAAACACACATTCTGAATGAAAATCAACAAATCTGTTATTGCACTGTTCTTTGTCTTGATTTTTTCTGTCCAGTTGTTTGGCCAGGAAAGAAACACAACAGCAGCATTTCCACAATATTCCTACAAACCGGACAAGAATTATTTTAAATCGTATTGGACAGCCATAAAAAAAACGGCAACAGGCCCTGCCCACTGGGGCAAAAAAGAATGGATAGCCCTGGGCGGGGTTGTCGTCGGTGGAACCGTACTCTATATTTACGATGGGCAAATCAGGAATTTTTTCCAGGAACACCGTACTCCAGGTACCGATAAAATATCAAAATACGGTTTTGAACCTTGGGGTAGCGGTTATTATACATTGCCCCTGCTGGGCGGTTTTTATCTTTACGGACTTTCTGCCAGGAACATAAAAGCCCGGCAGGTTGCCATGGCCGGGACACAAGCTTTTATCATGGGGGCCATCAGTGTCGAAATATTAAAAACCATCTTTGGCAGGCACCGTCCCTATCAGGATATTCCGGCCAATCCACGGTTGTGGACAGGCCCGTTTGGGCCATTAGGCTTTAATTCCATGCCTTCCGGGCATACTACGGTAGCGTTTGCCGTGGCTACCGTGTTCGCCTCGGTTTACAAAGATAAACCCTGGGTAGGTGTACTTTCTTATGGATTAGCTACCGGTGTGGCCCTTTCACGGCTTAACGATGACAAACACTGGGCCTCCGATGTCTTTATCGGTGCTGCTTTGGGTTATGCTGTGGGAAAAGTTGTTTACCACATTATGGAAGGACCTAAAAAACTAACCGTGGGCGTATCCAATACAGGAGGCATTGCACTGGTTTACCATTTATAACAAATCACTCATTTACTGTGTCAGTGCATTGATGGCGAAAGAAGCCAGCCAGTGCCCGCCCATATAACTGTCGCCCAAAAGGTTGGGTAGCGAAAATTTCATTTGTCTGTTGGCTACCGGAATGAGATAATCAAACTCCGGATATTGCTTTGCCAAACCATACAGGCACCAGGCCCGGCTGAAGTTCAAACCATCCAGGTGCACCAGGGTACCGTCTTTGCGATCGGAAACAATGCCCGGCGCCAAGGTGAAATCCTTGTTCATCAACCGGGGCAAAAAAACTTTGAGCCAGTGTTTGAAAGTTTTTTCCGGCAATACTTTTCTCATGATATCAACTTCTTCCAATCCTGGCGAAAGAAAATCGTAACCGCTGGGTTCCCACCGTAAGGAATAAGCGCTGTCTTTCAGATAAAAATCTTTGGCGCGTTTGATAATGATCTGCTCAAAAGCCGTGTCGTGAACCGTTTTAGCATAATCCATGGCAAAAGAGAGGCCGAAAGCCGTATTGGTATGCGTTCCCACCCGAATAGGATAGTGTAGACGGGGAAGATAATTTTTGTACAAAGCAACAATTGTATCCGTCAGCGGCTGCAGGTTCGATTCCAACTTGCGTGCCAGTGGAGTGTGCCAGGTGTGCAACTCGGCTGCCAGTTTCAGTAGCCAGGCCCATCCGTAGGTTCGCTCGAACAGATGATTTAATGGCGGTTTAAAATATGCCGCTTCCCGAAGGATGTTCTCTTTCGATATCTGTTCTTGTAATACAGCCCGAATGGTGTCTGCTTCCTTTAAATCGGGAAATACTTTCAACAGTTTCACCAACGACCAGTGACCATGCACCGATGAATGCCAGTCGAAACAGCCGTAAAAACAGGGATGCATTTGGCGTGGTGTCTTAAGGTCTTTGTCTGATGTCAGTACTTCGCCGGGTTTGTTGGGATACTCTTTGTGAATGCATTTCAGCGGCAGCTTCACCAATTTTTCTGCTTCCTGCCGCGTTAGATGAAGGGGCCGGACGGCAACACTGTTTTTTTCATTGACAGGCTGTTTTCCCGATTGGCATCCGGCGAAAGCCAGCATCAGGAAAGGGATAAGGAGGTATTTCATGGGAAATCTGTTTTTTTCTTATTCTACGAATTTAAGAAAATTTAAAATAAGGACATTTGTTATTTTAGAATTTTGTCGATTTTTAAAACAACAGATGGCTTTATTTCAAGCTGTCCAAACATCTCCCTTTGAAAACGTTCACCTGAATAACGTAGTCGGCCAGGAAGTGTAAAATCTATAAGTAATAAAATAATCAATATGCTGAGATTCTTCTCCGCCAAAGGCGGATCAGAATGACAAAAGTAAAAACATAATCTTTTGAGAACCGTTTTTTTCACTTCAAAGCACCCCCGGGAACACTGCCTTCCGGTTTTTCGGGTAGTCCGGAAAATAGCGGTGGTACCACCGGTGATGGTCCAGCGCCCGCGGAATGAGGTTGGCCGCTGTCCATAAAGCAAAGGAAAAAGCCGGCAAACACCATCCCATTATCGCCCAACCGCACCATTCGATAATTTCGCCCATCAGATTAGGGGAAGAGACTTTTTCGAATAACCCGCCATACGGAATGTAATAACCTTTTTTCCCTCCGCTGCGTAAGCCAAGTAATGCCTGATCAGAAGAAATGTTAATGTACATGCCCGTAAAAAACAAAATAATCCCCACAATAAATTGCCAGCTCCAAAACCACGATATGGGGTAATTGTTACTGAGCGTACCAAACCAGTAACCGTTGAAAAAGCCATTGGAAAAATTAAAAAACAGTGCCAACAATACAATCAGCCAAGGCATTTGTTTTCCGTTTTCCCGAATGCGAAAAGGAAAAATAAAAATCCGGTTGATATAATGCAGCATGAACAAACCGTAAAAAACATAAACAGGTGCTGTTTTTTCCCCGTTGCCTTCAAAAAAGAAATATGAAAAAACAACTGCCACAGGCAATTCCATCAAAAACCACCCCAACCTGTTTTTCACCATTGGTCCCCAGGTATTCCTGGAATGACGGCCATAAGGAACCGTAACATGCAATAAAATGGGAAAGATCACTACGGCCAGCGCCATCCAAATATATAGAAGCCGGTAATAAAGCGTACCTGAAATCATTGCTCAAAGATATTGATGTTTTTTAAACCACTCAATGGTGTCGGCCAAACTTTCTGCAAATGATCTGTGCGAAAAGCCCAATGTTTTTATTGCTTTTTTATTAAGAATATTATGATTGGCCGATTGCAATATGGCCAGGCTTGTTTTGGTATACAAAGGCTCCTGCTTTTTCAGTCTGGCATACATCACGATAAATGGTACGCCTGCATGGGCAAGCCAGAAAGAGAAAACCGGCATCCGGCATTTTTTGTTGGCTTGTTCACAAGTCATTTTAGCCAGAGTTTTCAGGCTTTGCCATTCACCTGAAAGCAAATATCGCTCTCCGGGTTTTCCCTTTTTTATGGCGTTCACGGCAGCCTGCGCCACATCGCGCACATCCACCCAGTTATAGCCGCCCGGAACCAGGCCCGGAAGAGTCTGGTTGTAAATTTTTTGGATAACCCGACCCAGATAGGATGGTTGATAATCGCAAGGCCCGACAATAGCCGTAGGATTGAGTACTACCACCTGAAAATCATCTTCATTTTGTTCCAGTATCCAGGCTTCAGCCAGGGCTTTGGTTTTTCCATAAAACATTCCCGAGGACAAAGCCAACGGGCGCTGTTCATCCACGGGCATGTTTAACGGCTGTTGTTGTAAAGCATGGACAGAACTGAAATGAATAAACCGTTTCACCCCGGCTTTCCTGGCAGCAAGACCCAGATTTTGGGTTCCTTTCACATTGATTTTATAGACTTCTTCATAGCTTTCGCTGCCGATAGATATTTTTGCCGCCAAATGAAAAACCACATCCCTGTCACGACAAAAATGTTCAAGGAGTACCGGATTATCCAAATCACCTTTTACAGTTTCAATATCCAGACCTTTCAGGGCACGGCTTCCGGAATGTATCAAAACCCTCACTTCATGCCCTTCATCCAATAAAAGCCGGGTAAGACAGGCTCCTACATGACCATTGGCTCCGGTAACGGCAACTTTCATAAATGATTTTTCGCCGAAAGGTAGAAAAAAACTTGTTATATCGGTATTCTTTACAAGAACATCATTTCACCAAATGTTTTCAAAGTGCTTACCATTGATGATAGAGATGACTTTATTTTTGCAGCAGGATAAGTGCTTCTTTTACGATTAATACCGGAATTTGACAGGTTCGGTCTTCACAAACACAAATCAGCGTTTTGCGGGGAACAAAACTGGTTTTTCAACATGGCGGGAAAAAATATTGATAAAATAATGGAAGCCGGGACTTATTTTTGGTGTTAGTGCGGACGAAGCAAAAACCAGCCATTTTGTGACGGTTCGCACCGGAGCACTTCTTTTCGTCAGGTAAAAGTGGTACTTGTTGAACCACAACGGGTAAAATGGTGTATGTACCGTCATAGCAAAGAGAGGCATCTTTGCGACAATTCACAATGCGGGCTGTAATTTTTACAACTTAATTGTTCAGGATTCAATGTAGACAGGGCCATGCATTAAATTACATTTACGGAATAATTCTATCCAAATATGGAATATTTACCTATTTGGGAATTATTCTCAAAGAGGGAAATTGTTGTTTGTTTTTTACTCTCTGTTTACTGTGCATTGTTTATCAATCCTATACAAAAAAAGGCATATGTTTTGATGCATCTTTCATTGTACATTCGGGAAAATACAAAAACCAGGAAAAAATTTATTCTCAAAATGAGAACTTTCCATTTTTTGGAAACTTTTTTATGGTCATAAAGTAAAAATTATTAATAATAGTGAATTATGGCGGGAACGAAACGACCTTTAAAGATTTTTGTTGTTGAAGATAATTTGTTTTATGGAGAACTCTTAAAACGTCATCTATCTTTAAACCCGGACAATGAAGTATATCTTTTTAAAACAGGAAAAGAATGTTTGGACCATCTTTACCAGAAACCTGATTTGATTTCGTTAGATTATGGTTTGCCTGATATTCCGGGAGATAAAGTATTGAAAAAGATCAAGGCAGATTATCCCGAACTTCCTGTAATTATTGTATCGGGGCAGGAAGATATTAAAACTGCGGTGAGCTTGCTCAGGGGAGGAGCTTATGACTATTTTGTTAAAGATGATGACACCAAAGACAGGCTGTGGAATGCGGTAAATAAAATAAGACAACACATGAACCTGCGGGATGAACTGGATGTATTAAAAGACGAAATTGAACAGAAATATGCTTTTCGAAACGTAATAAAAGGCAGCAGCCCCGCACTAAAAAAAGTCTTTGCGCTCATGGAAAAAGCCATTCATTCTAACATAACTGTTTCTATCACAGGCGAAACAGGGACCGGTAAAGAACTGGTTGCCAAGGCAATACATTACAACTCACCACGGGCCAAAAACCCTTTTATCCCCATTAACGTTTCTGCCATTCCCAACGAACTGATAGAAAGCGAGCTGTTTGGTTATGAAAAAGGGGCTTTTACAGGCGCCAACACCCGGAAAATCGGAAAGTTTGAACTGGCAGAAGGCGGAACCCTGTTTCTCGATGAAATAGCAGAAATGGATGTCAATATGCAAACCAAACTTTTGCGGGTTATTCAGGAGAAAGAACTCACACGTATTGGCGGACATGAAGTCATAAAAACAGATGTACGTCTTATTGTTGCCACCCATTGCAACCTGGCCGAGGAAGTGAAAAAGGGAAACTTCAGACAAGACCTCTATTATCGATTGTTGGGTTTACCCATTGAATTACCGCCGTTGCGAAACAGGGGTTTGGATATTATCCTGCTTGCCAAATATTTTGCAGAACAATATTGTAAAGACAACGGATTAGAACAAAAGATATTTACGAAAGCCGCCCAAGACAAATTAATGAGTTACAATTATCCTGGCAATGTGCGCGAGCTGGCCGCCATTGTCGAACTGGCTGCAGTTATGTCCGATGGAAAATACATTGACGAATCCCACATCACCTTTAACTCGTCTGGTTTACCATCCGACATTTTATCGGAAGAAATAACCCTCGATGGCTACAACAAAAAAATTATCCGTTATTTTTTAGAGAAATATGATGGCAATGTTGTAAAAACTGCAGAAAAACTGGGTATAGGGAAGTCGACACTTTACAGAATGCTTAAAACCAAAAATATTTAAAATGCCCGCCAAAAAAGATAAACTTTCCTTGCTGCGTGAATATCTCGGCAACGATGACCAGCAAATAAAGGAAATGCTCGAATTGTTTCTGCAAAATATTCCCAATGACCTGAACGAACTTTCTTTGGTTTGTAAAAAAAACGATATTGATAGTATCCAAAAAACAGCCCATCGCCTGAAATCTTCTGTCAGGTTCTTCGGCCTGGATGATGTGGCTACCCTTCTGCAACAGATAGAAATATCTTCAAAAGAGCAACCAGACTTTGAACAACTGGATAAGCTGACAAAACAGATAAACAAACTAATGGAACAAGAACTTATTCGGTTTGAGAAAATGCTTTCCCTGTTTTAAAAGAACTATGTCCCTCCGGATTTTATTGTCCCAACATATTTTTTAGAATCCACCCTTATTTATTTAGAAACTGTATTTATCTGTTTTATAATATATTAATAATATTTTATATCGAAATACATAAATCTTTTTAAGGAAGGTTTTAAAACCGAACATCGGTTGTACTGCCCCATCGATATTAACCCTTTTTCACAAACCTGTGTATAATATTTTTGTAGTTTTGCAGTTCAATTTAAATTTAATCTAAATAGAAATGTTATGAGTGACAAAAAGAAAGACAATCACGTTTTGGAGGAAGTCACTACCGGAGAATATAAATATGGTTTTGTAACAAAGATAGAGACAGACCAGGCACCTAAAGGGCTTACCGAAGACACCATTCGGTTTATTTCAAAAAAGAAAAACGAGCCTGACTGGTTGTTGCAATTCCGTCTGAAAGCTTTCAGGCACTGGCTTACACTGGAAGAACCGGATTGGGCATTATTGCACCATCCTCCTATTAATTACCAGGATATTATTTATTATTCGGCACCAAAACCCAAAAAAGAGCTGGAAAGCCTTGATGAAGTTGACCCCGAGCTGCTTGACACTTTCAGCAAATTGGGGATTTCCTTAGAAGAACAAAAACGCCTGAGTGGCGTTGCCGTTGATGCTGTCATGGACAGCGTATCTGTCAAAACCACTTTTCAGGAAACACTGGCCAAGCACGATATTATATTTTGTTCCATCAGTGAAGCGGTTAAAAATCACCCCGATCTGGTAAAAAAATACCTTGGGACAGTGGTACCATACACTGATAATTATTTTGCTGCTTTAAATTCGGCCGTGTTTAGCGATGGCTCATTCTGTTATATTCCCAAAGGGGTACGTTGCCCTATCGAGCTTTCTACTTATTTTCGAATTAATGCAGCCAATACCGGACAGTTTGAACGGACATTGCTCATTGCAGATGAAGGTGGTTATGTGAGTTACCTAGAAGGTTGTACAGCCCCTATGCGTGATGAAAACCAGTTACATGCCGCTATTGTTGAAATCATTACCCACGATAATGCCGAAATAAAATATTCAACAGTACAAAACTGGTATCCGGGCGATAAAGAAGGAAAAGGCGGAATTTACAATTTTGTAACCAAACGCGGTTTATGCAAAGGCCGTAACTCAAAGATCAGTTGGACACAAGTGGAAACAGGCTCAGCCATCACCTGGAAATATCCCAGTTGTGTCTTGCTGGGCGACAATTCAGTGGGTGAGTTTTATTCTGTTGCCGTTACCAACAATTACCAACAGGCAGATACCGGAACCAAAATGATCCATTTGGGAAAAAATACCAAAAGCACTATTATATCCAAAGGTATTTCCGCCGGGAAAAGCAACAACAGTTACCGCGGGCTGGTTAGGGTATCGAAAAAAGCCGATAATGCCAGAAATTACTCGCAGTGCGATTCGCTGCTATTGGGAAACCAGTGTGGTGCACATACTTTTCCATACATAAAAACAGAAAATGAAACAGCCATTGTGGAACATGAAGCCACTACCTCAAAGATCTCCGATGACCAGTTATTTTATTGTCAACAACGGGGCATTGATATGGAAAAAGCCATCGGCCTGATCGTTAATGGCTATGCAAAACAAGTGTTAAACAAGTTGCCCATGGAGTTTGCCGTGGAAGCACAAAAACTGCTGGCCATTACACTGGAAGGAAGTGTGGGATAAAAAACGGTAACGATGATTGACAACCGAATGACAACCGAATGACCATTGAATCACAACAGATTGACAACAGATTGACAACCGAATGACCATTGAATGACAATAGAATGACAATCGAATGACCATTGAATCACAACCGAATAATCATTGAATAACAATTAAATAATCAATAAAAAAGAATACAAGATGCTTTTAAACATAAAAAATTTACACGTTTCCATTGATGGAAAAGAGATCATTAAAGGATTAAATTTCAGCGTCAACCAGGGGGAAGTTCATGCCATAATGGGCCCCAACGGTACCGGAAAAAGTACGCTGGCTGCCGCCATTACAGGCCGCGAAGGATATGAGATAACCCAGGGGGAAATCATTTATAAAGGTCAGGTCATCAATAACTGGTCGCCAGACAAAAGAGCCAATGAAGGGGTTTTTCTGAGTTTTCAGTATCCCATTGAAATACCCGGTGTCAGTATGACCAATTTTATGCGTACAGCCATCAATGCCAAAAGGGAATACCTTGGTAAGACACCCATTTCTGCCAAAGAATTCCTGAAAAAAATGGAAGCGAACAAAAAGCTGGTACAGATTCAGTCAAAACTAACCAACCGCTCGGTAAACGAAGGTTTTTCGGGTGGCGAAAAAAAGAAAAATGAAATATTCCAAATGGCCATGCTTGAACCCAAACTGGCTATCCTTGACGAGACAGATTCCGGGCTTGACATAGATGCATTAAGGATTGTTGCCAATGGAGTTAATCAGTTAAAATCCGAAGAAAATGCTTTTGTGGTCATTACCCATTATCAGCGTCTCCTGGATTATATTGTCCCCGATTTTGTTCATGTTATGTATGATGGACGCATTGTAAAATCAGGCGGGAAAAAACTGGCACTGGAGCTGGAGGAAAAAGGTTATGAGTGGATTAAAGAACAGTTTGAAGCATAATTTGGTGAAAGAAAACGTTGCTATGGAAAAAGAAGAAAAAAAAATATACTCCCCATCCGAAGAAAAATTTATCCGTCATTTCTCAGACAATTTTGACGAAATAAGCCGCCATGATTTCCCTGAGGCAAAAAGAATGCGCCAACAGGCTATGGAAACATTTCGTCAGTCTGGTTTCCCTGATAAAACATTTGAACGCTGGCGCAATACTGACCCAAAAGGTATTTTTCCTAAAAACATGGAAATATTCGACGCAGAAGTTCCTTATGAAAAGAAACTGAGTGAGATTTTCGTTTGTGAGGTGCACGATTTTGAATCCCGTATTATTTCTGTGCTCAACGGAAGTTATTACCAGGCAGGAGAAGAAAAAATTACCATTGATAAAAATGGTGTTATCGTAGGCAGTTTGGCCAAGGCCATGCAAAAATATCCTCAACTGGTAAAAAAGCACCTGGGCCGGATTATGCCGCAACAGGATGGTTTTAAAAACATAAATACGGCGCTGGCAGTGGATGGTGTTTTTATCTATGTCCCTGACAATATAAAGGTGGAAAATACTTTCCAGATTATCAATATCCTGAACAAACCTAATTTGGCCGTTAACATTCGAAATCTTGTTATCTTAGGGAAAAATTCCCATCTACAGTTGTTACATTGTGATGACTCCGTAAACCGCCATGGCGGATTGATCAACAAAGTCAACGAAGTTTTCCTCGATGAAAATGCAGAACTGGAACTTTACAAATTGCAAAACCTCAACGACAAAACCACACTTTTGAACCAAACGGCTATTGACCAGTCAGCAAACAGTCGACTGAAAATCAATGCGTTTTCACTGAACGGAGGTATGATCCGCAACGAAATATTCGATTTGATGAACGGGGAAAATGCCTGGTCGGATATTCACGGATTATATTTGATGGATCAAAAACAACATATTGATAATCAGGTAAATGTTTTTCATAACAAACCCGGTTGTACCAGCAATCAGCTTTTCAAGGGTATTCTCGACAATGAAGCTTCAGGCGTTTTCAACGGATATATTTACGTGAAACGTTATGCACAACAAACCAATGCATTTCAGAAAAACAGCAATATCCTGCTGACTAAAACAGCCCGTATAGATACCATGCCGCACCTGGAAATTTATGCTGATGATGTCAAGTGCAGCCACGGGGCTTCTGTTGGCCAGTTAGATGAAGAAGCCATGTTTTATCTCATGCAGCGCGGTATTCCGTTTACCGATGCACGCATGCTGATTATGTACGCCTTTACGGATGTTATCATCAAAGAAATTTCCATTGAGCCTTTACGCATCAGCATTGAAGATATGGTTAAACGCCGTCTGCGTGGCGATTTATCCATTTGCGACCGCTGTGTGTTACATTGTAGCCATCCGGACCAACCGGTGATTTTTGATATTGACATGAATAAAATTTAAGATTATGGATATTGAACGGATAAGAAAAGATTTTCCCATTCTTGACCAACAGGTCAACGGACAGCCATTGGTCTATTTCGACAATGCGGCCACCACACAAAAACCTTTGGCCGTCATCCGGCGAATATCCGATTACTACCTGAAAGAAAACAGCAATGTACACCGTGGGGTACATCATCTGAGCCAGGTAGCTACCGAAGCCTATGAAAATGCCCGAAATTTTGTTGCAAATTATATCAATGCCGAAGACAGTAAAGAAATCATCTTTACCCGTGGTACCACGGAATCCATTAATTTGCTGGCCACCGTGATGCGTTCGTGGATACTGCCCGGCGATGAGATCGTGATTACCGGCATGGAACACCACTCCAACCTGGTGCCTTGGCAACAGTTGTGTGAAAGCAGCGGGGGAAAGATTAAACTGAAAGTGCTTCCGGTGAACCTGGATGGCACGCTGGATTTGGGTTTTCTGGAAAAAATGCTCACACCACAAGTTAAACTGCTGGCCGTAACCCATATTTCCAATGTGCTGGGAACCATCAATCCGGTGAAAGAAATAGTGGAACTTGCACACAAAAAAGGTGTTCCGGTTCTGTTGGATGGGGCGCAGGGCATCGCCCATGCCAAAGTGGATGTTCAGGAACTCGGAGTGGATTTTTATGCTTTTTCAGGACATAAGATTTACGGACCCATGGGAATCGGCGTCCTTTACGGACGGTTTACCTGGTTGAAACGACTTCCCCCCTATCAGTTTGGTGGCGAGATGATTGATCGCGTTACATTTAAAAAAACCACTTTTAATGAGCTGCCGTATAAATATGAAGCCGGTACTCCCAATGTAGTAGGCGCTTTGAGCCTGGAAACAGCATTACGTTATGTGCAACAAACCGGTTTGGAAAAAATTTTTCAACACGAAGACAAACTTTTGAAATATGCCACAGAGAAACTGAAGGAAATTGAAGGGGTTCGCATTTTCGGCCAGGCCCCAAACAAAGCAGCCGTTGTTTCTTTTTTGATAGACGACATTCACCCTTACGACCTCGGGATGCTACTCGACCAAATGGGCATTGCCGTGCGTACAGGTCATCACTGTGCCGAACCACTTATGAATTTTTACTGTATCCCGGGAACGGTGCGCGCCTCTTTTGCCATGTACAATACGTTGAAAGAAGTAGACATTTTTATAAATGCTGTAAAAAAAGCGGTGGGAATGTTGAGGTAAAGCAGAAAAAAGTTTTGTAAGGGTCTTAAATTATCAAAACCTGCAAAAAATGCAAGTTTTGATAATTCTTGCTTACATTTGCATTATGAATAAACTGATTGAAAGAAAAGAGTATCTGGATAAATTATTTGCCTACAGAGATAAAAATATTATCAAAGTGGTAACGGGATTACGCCGTTCGGGTAAGTCCACACTCCTTGAAATGTTCAAAGATAAACTGCTTGTATCTGGAATTAAATCAGGACAAATACAATTTTACAATTTTGAATTGCCTGAAAACTTTTTAAATAAATCCTGGGATAACATTTATTTTGAGATAAAATCAAGATTACAAACGGATGAAATGAATTACATCTTCCTTGATGAAATTCAGAATATTACCGATTTTGAAAAGCTGGTTGACGGTTTATATGCTACTAAAAATGTTGATGTTTATATTACAGGTTCCAATGCCAACCTGCTTTCAAGCGAATTGGCAACTTTATTAAGTGGCCGGTACATTGAAATTTCGATTCTTCCGTTTTCTTTTGCTGAATATTTGAAAAGCCGGAACATTGATACGGGCAATATATATTTGAATTACGAAGCACTGTTCTACGATTATGTAAATGAAACATCACTGCCAAAAGGTGTTGATTTACGGGAAAAAGGTTATGATAAAGTTTATGAATATCTCGAAGCATTATACAATACAATTATCGAAAAAGACATCACGCAGCGACATAAAATTTATGATAGACGGGCATTTGGTAATGTAGTCAGGTTTTTAGCCAACAATATTGGTAATCGGGTTTCACCCAATAGCATTTCTAAGGCATTAAAAGCGGACAATCAAAATGTGCATCACGCCACAGTTGAGAAATTCATCGATTATCTCGTGGAAAGTTTTGTGTTTTACAGGGTAAACCGTTTCGATATCAAGGGGAAAAAACAACTTGCCACACAGGAAAAGTATTACATTGTTGATTTGGGATTGTTAAATGTGATGGTTGGGAGAGAAAGGACTGCGGATAAAGGCCATATTCTTGAAAATATTGTTTATCTCGAACTTTTAAGAAGAGGTTACAAAGTTTGGACTGGCAGGCTGCGTAATAATGAGATTGATTTTACAGTCAAAAATAATTTAGGGGAAATAGGATATTATCAGGTATCCTGGGAATTGTCCAATATAGAAACCGAAAAGCGGGAATTTTCAATCTTAGGATCCCTTAAAGACAATTACCCTAAATTTTTGCTTTCTACAGAATCTTTTACCCGGAACAAAAACGGAATAATTCATAAAAATGTATTTGAATGGTTGTTAAAGAAAGGGCAACCGTATTACAACGTATAAAAACAAAAATACCATGACCATAGCAGAAAAAGAACAAGAAGTTTTGGAAGAGTTTTCTATGTTTGAGGACTGGATGGACAAATACGCCTACCTCATCGAATTGGGAAAAGAACTTCCGTTAATAGATGAAAAATATAAAACCAACCAATACCTCATCTCAGGCTGTCAGAGCCGGGTATGGCTGCATGCCGAACTCAAGGAGGGAAAAATGTTTTTGACAGCCGACAGCGATGCTGTTATTACAAAAGGTATTATCAGCCTGCTTGTCCGGGTATTGTCGGGACACACCCCGGCAGAAATCCTTGCTGCCAAATTGGACTTTTTGGAACAGATCGGGCTGAAAGAACATCTTTCGCCCACCCGTGCCAACGGCCTCTCCTCCATGGTGAAACAAATTATGTTGTATGCACGTGCTTTTCAAATTAAATCAAAAGAGAAAAAATCATGACCCCTGAAGAAAAAAAAGTATTGGAAGAAAAAATCATCAACGTTTTAAAAAACGTGTATGATCCTGAAATTCCAGTCAATATATACGAACTCGGGCTTGTTTATGAACATAAGGTGGATGATGAAGGAAATGTAAAAATCGTTATGACCCTCACTGCCCCCAATTGCCCGGTCGCTGATGTTTTGCCCCAACAGGTAAAAGAAGAAATATCCTATCTCTCAGGTGTGAAAAATGTAGATGTGGAAATTACATTCGACCCTCCCTGGGATATGGATATGATCTCTGACGAAGGGAAACTGGAACTGGGATTGTTATAATCGCCTTATAATCGCCGCCTTATTTTTAAAATCCGAAAAAGGAAACATTGTGGTCATTTTTCCTGACCGGGGCGAAAAATATTTAAGTACAACTTTATTTAATTGAAGCTTAGTTTATTGCAAGACCAATCCGTTTAAGGTTTTGAAAAAATATAGATAAATAATTGTCAGTTTCAAAAAACTTTTACATTTGTCCCCATGATTATGGACAATATCAGCAACATGAGGTGGATCATTCTTTCGATACTTATTTTAAATAGGTGTTGACGGGAGAATTTGTAATCTGTTGCAAGATAAATACAAACTTCCCGCCACAAACGGGAAGTTTTTTTTTGTGGCAGGGACAGCAAACGTACAAAAAATGAAAAAAACTAAAACAAGTGAATTATGAGCGACAAAATTATTGTTTTTGACACCACCCTGCGGGATGGCGAACAGGTTCCCGGTTGTCAGTTGAACACAGTGGAAAAAATTGAAGTAGCCAAAGCCTTGGAAACCCTTGGCGTGGACGTTATCGAAGCCGGGTTTCCCATTTCCAGTCCGGGCGACTTCCACTCGGTGGTTGAAATTTCAAAAGCGGTCAGCAACCCGGTGATATGCGGACTGACCCGTGCCATTGAAAAAGACATTGAAGTGGCTGCCGAAGCCTTGCAATACGCCAAAAAGAAAAGAATCCACACCGGTATCGGTACTTCGCCATACCACATCAAATACAAGCTGAATTCCACGCCCGATAAAATCCTGGAGCAGGCTGTGGCCGCCGTGAAATATGCCAAAAAGTTTGTGGAAGATGTGGAATTTTACGCCGAAGATGCCGGACGCAGCGACAACGCCTACCTCGCCAAAGTGGTGGAAGCGGTAATTGCAGCCGGCGCTACTGTCGTCAACATCCCTGACACAACCGGATATTGCCTTCCACATGAGTTTGGCGAAAAAATCCGTTATCTCATGGAAAATGTCCCCAATGTGCACAAAGCCACCATTTCTACACATTGCCACAACGATTTGGGTATGGCAACGGCCAACACCATCGAAGGGGTGCTTAACGGCGCCCGTCAGGTGGAAGTGACCATAAACGGTATCGGTGAAAGGGCCGGCAACACCTCGCTCGAAGAGGTAGTAATGATTTTGAAAAACCACAAAGATTTACCTTTTTATACCGACATCAATACCAAACAGATTTTCAAAACCAGCCGTCTGGTATCTTCGCTTATGAACATGCCGGTACAGCCCAACAAAGCCATTGTGGGGCGCAACGCTTTTGCCCACTCTTCGGGCATTCACCAGGATGGTGTATTGAAAAACCGTGAAAACTACGAAATTATTAATCCCAAAGATGTGGGCATAAAAGAATCAAGTTTTGAGCTTACAGCACGCAGCGGACGGGCAGCTCTGAAATACAGACTGAAAAATCTTGGCTACAGTTTTGCTAAAAAAGAAATTGATAAAATTTATGAAAAATTCCTGGCTTTGGCCGACAAGAAAAAAGATGTGAAAGACGATGACCTGCGTGCCCTTATCGGGAAAGCTTCACGAAAAGACCACAAAGTCAAACTGGAACTCTTACAGGTCATTTGCGGAAAATCGGCCGTTCCCATGGCCACGGTTCGCCTGAACATCAATGGCGAAGAGCATGCGGCCACCGCTTCGGGAAACGGCCCCATCGATGCTGCCTTTACGGCCGTAAAACAAATCATAAAACGGAAAGTTTATTTGGAAGAGTTTCTTATTCAGGCTATTACCCGCGGTAGCGACGACCTGGGAAAAGTCCATGTGCAAATTGAAAACCGCGGGAAGCTCTACTACGGCTTTTCGGCCAGCACTGATATCATTACCGGTGCAGTGGAAGCTTTTGTGGATGCCATTTCTAAAATCATTTAAAAAAATCTGTCTTTCGTGAAACCAAAAACATTATTCGACAAAATATGGGACAGCCATGTGGTGGATTCCGTACCCGACGGGCCCGATGTGCTGTACATCGACCGGCATTATATTCATGAGGTAACCAGTCCGCAGGCTTTCAGCGGGCTCCGCAAAAGGGGCATTCCGCTCTTCCGGCCCGAACGCACCCTGGCCACCGCCGACCACAACATCCCCACACAACACCAGGAGCTGCCCATCCGC
>JALUYM010000118.1 GCA_027018745.1 Bacteroidales bacterium
ATGAAACAGCCTATGTGCTGTTTTATTATGTTGCCTGGGAATTTTTCTTTCGCGGGTTTATCCTGTTTGGTTTAAAAGACCGTTTTGGGGCGGTAAATGCTATTTTTATTGAAACGATTTCTTCCTGTTTGGTACATATTGACAAACCGGAAAGCGAAATCATTGGCTCCATTTTTATTGGTATCATTTTCGGCATGATTGCCTTGCGGAGCCGCTCTATTTGGTATGTTTTTATGATCCATGTATCCATTGGGGTTTTAACCGACCTGTTCATTATCTATTTTCACTAATGGAAAAAGTTTTGGTTACCGGCGCCAACGGATTTATTGGCAGTAATCTTTGCCGAAAGCTGTTGGATGAAGGTTATCAGGTAAATGCCCTGGTTCGCAAAAGTTCCAATTTGGAATTTATCAAAAAAATGCCATTAACATTGTTTTATGGTGATATTACCCGACCGGAAACGTTAAAACCGGCTTTAAAAAAAGTGGAGAAAGTATTTCATGTGGCAGGACTTGCAGCAGACTGGGGATCATATTCCCTTTTTGAAAAGATTAATTTTCAGGGCACAAAAAATATTGCCTTAGAGGCAGATGCGGCAGGTGTAAAACGGTTTGTTTATGTCAGTACGGTTGCCTTTCATGGTTTTGGAAAACAATACATTAAAGAAAATGACCCACCGGCAAAAAAACTGATTCCCTATGCCCGGACAAAACTTTTGGCTGAACAATGGCTATGGGATTTTGCAAAAAGTTCTTCTATGGAAATAACAGCGGTGCGCCCGGGAAATGTATATGGTATAAACGACAGGACTTTTTTATTTAAATACATTGATGCCCTTTTAAAAGGAAAATTTGCCGAGGTCAATCATGGCCGCAGCAAAACCTGCCCCATATACGTGGAAAACCTTGTCGATATTATGATGCTTGTTGCCACGGAACCCCGGGCAGTCGGCAATGCCTACTTCGCTACAGACGGTTTGGATATTTGCTGGCATGAATTCAATGGTTTACTGGCAAAAGAGCTCGGGGTTCCGTTACCAGCGAGATCGGTATCGTATGGCCTTGCCATGGTTGCAGCCACAAGCTATTATCATGTCTTCCGGATGCTGGGAATACGTCAGGAGCCTTTTTTAACGCCATACCGCATTAACAATGGCGGAAAAGACTATCATTTCAGTATCCAAAAGCTAAAAGACCATTTTGGTTACAGCCCTAAAATCGGTTTGGAAGAGGGACTGAAACGCACGGTGGAAAGTTACAGGCAATGGCGGGGCAAAAACACGAAATAAAGAAATGCCCTTTCCCAATATTCAAATTCAAAAAGGATTTATGTTTTTTCAACATTTTATTTTGGTTTTATGATACACAATTCAGGACATTAAACTTTTGAATGGTTTGTCTTATCAAGGATAAAATAATGTTCCATTTCCTTTTTGTCCTTTTTCAGAAAGGCCTGATATGGTTCTGATTGATGAAGCAATTTTCTTTTTACCTGTTTTCCGAACAAACTTGTCAGCAATTTTTGCCAGGCCGGAACAGACTTTCTTATCTGATCGAAATAATCATCAATGGTATCTTTTCGAAAATGAAGAATATCTTCCAGTTTGTCGCCATCGGCATAATAACCACAATGAAAATTTTTTTCCGCAAAAGCTTTGGACGGGAAATCAAGTTTGCCGAGGCCTGTAAGGGCAAATGAACGGGAAAGAAATTCTTTATAGGTAATCCTGCATGATTTTCCTCCGCTCAGGTTGAAAATCTTTTTTGAAAGTGCCTCCTTATGTTTCAAGGCATGGACAAAAGCCCTGGCAGCATCTTTTGGTGTAGCAATCTCAAGGGGCGTTTCCAATGGCATATGAAAAAGTAATTTGGTAATTTTATGGTTTCCCATGATGGCCGTCAATCTGAAAATGGACCAGTTAAGTGAACTTCTTTGAATGATCTGTTCAGCTTTAATTTTTGTTTTGGCATATTCATCTCTATCACTTGGTTTCAATGTATCATTTACCCTGATAAACGGTTGATCTATTCTGTCCCCATAAACAGATATAGAAGAACTGTATAACAGAAAAGCTTTGGGGGAATATTGTTCCAGTGCTTTTACCAAATTGCGGGTACCTATGGAATTTACCCGTTGGGCTAACTCCGGGAGCTCATCGGCCAAAGGGGGAATAATAGCAGCCAAATGAATGACAAAATCTTTTCCGCCGCTAACTTGTTTTACGTCCTCGTATCTTGATATATCACCAAAAACGATCTCAATATTATCTTGAAAAGGTGAAAGCAGCTTTTTTGTTCGTTTGGATGGTACATCAAAAACAGTGACCTTCATCTGCTCCCGTTGATTATACAATAATTTTAGTACTTCATATCCAACAGTGCCGGTCGCTCCCGTAAGTAATATGTTCAGCTTTTTATCCATTTGTAATTTAACAACCCAGTTATTTTTAACGATTTAACATGCCAATGTATTGCCTCAATATTTTTTTAACTGTTTATCTGGTGTTTGAAAATGCTTTTGGGGAGTAATCAAATTTTCAAATTGCATGAAAGAAAATTATGAATGTGATAAAAATTTCTGATCCTGGTTTGTTTTGCTGATATCAAACGATTGCATATGATTCTGCTATGCATTCTTCCGGTCTGACAATAAATATTTGCCGATATAAGAAGTTTATTATAAAGTGTTGGTACACAATTAGAACGTAACCAAATCAAAGAAAACCAAAAACAAGTTAAAACAAACGGAATGTAAAAAAATTGAAAAAAAATTTGGTATTCTCAAATACTTTCTATTTTTACAGCATCAAAATAGTAGAATAAATGGAACGGGTTTTCATAAGGATTCATGTTATTATTGCTTTCCTCGTTTTTGTGGTAACTACACCATAAACCGGAGACCTGTATAATAAAAGTAAATGTATAAAGCTCTCCGGTAACAAGCCGGAGAGCTTTTTTTTTAAAACAAAAAAATATGTCTTATCCATTAAGAAGCCTTACATCCACTTCCGGCCGGAACATGGCTGGAGCCCGAAGCCTCTGGCGGGCTAATGGCATGCAGGAAAACCAGTTTAGTAAACCTGTTATT
>JALUYM010000119.1 GCA_027018745.1 Bacteroidales bacterium
CGGCGTGTTTTTCCTCATTTGGTATTTGCGCAGGAGAAAAAAGAACCAGCCGTTGTTTGGTTGGAAAGCCAAACCCAAACTACCACCCCATGAGGAGGCCATAAAGCGGTTGGAAGAGATCCGTTTAGCCAGAATGTGGCAGGCAGGAAAGCTGAAGGCTTATCATTCGGCAATAACCGATATCATGCGCGATTATTTTGCCCGTCGTTTCTTTTTTGATGCCAGGGAAATGACTACTGGCCAAATTATACAAAATCTCGAAAAAGAAACTACTGTGAACAAAGAAGCGCTCGGAAAGATAAAAAATACTTTCGAGCTGGCCGATTTGGTAAAATTTGCCAAGTTGCGTCCTTCGCCGCTGGAAAACGATTCCAGCCTGAACTATTGTATCGATTTTGTAAATGAGACCAAGGTGGTGCCGCAGGAAACAACAGAAGATGACAAAGAGGGAGAAACACCGGCTAAAGAACGGCAGGCACAACCTGACGAAAAAATGAAACCGGATAATGAAAAAGTAAAACCGGATAATAAAGAGGAGAAAGCGTGATGTTTGGTATAGATACATGGAGAAACCCGGATTATTTTTACCTGTTTCTGTTGATACCGGTATTGATAGCGTGGTATATCTATCGCTTTCGCAAAAGTACTCCCGAAATGGTTTTTTCGGGTTTGAAACCTTTTGAAGAAGTTTCCACAACGTTCAAAACGCGGCTTTTGCACAGTTTGTTCGTGTTGCGGATGCTCGCATTGTCATTGTTGATTATTGCTTTGGCCGGACCGCAACGAATTTCTTCGAAAAGTAATATCAATATTGAAGGGATCGATATTGTCATTGCGTTGGATGTTTCGGGAAGTATGCGTGCACGCGATTTCCAGCCTGACCGGATCGGAGCAGCCAAAAGGATTGCAACCCGGTTTATTGATGGCCGTCCCAACGACCGTATAGGCCTGGTGATTTTTAGCGGAGTAGCTTTTACCCAGGCACCCCTTACACTTGATCACAATGTTTTGAAAAGTTTGTTGCGCCAGGTCCATAGTGGCATGATTCAGGATGGAACTGCCATTGGCGACGGACTGGCAACGGCTGTCAGCCGGTTGAAAAATTCCAAAGCCCGTTCCAAGGTGATCATTTTGCTTACCGATGGAATGAACAATGCCGGCGCCATTGATCCGGAAACAGCTGCTGCACTGGCCAAAATGTACGGCATCCGTGTTTATACCATTGGTATTGGAACTTACGGTTATGCCCCTTATCCTGTGCAAACACCTTATGGTATCCAAATGCAGCAAATGAAAGTTCAGATTGATGAAGGATTGTTGAGGGATATTGCCAAAGAAACCGGCGGAAAGTATTTCCGTGCCAACAACAATCATAAATTGGCCGAGATATTCAAAGAGATAGACCGGCTGGAAAAAACAAAGATCAATATTAAACAATACCGCCGGAAATATGAACTCTACTTTCCGTTTGCCCTGGCAGCATTGTTGGCTTTTGTGCTTGAGGTGAGTTTGAGGTATTTGTATTTTAGAAGGTTACCGTAAAAACAGAAGAAAAGATGATTCAATTTCAACATAAAGAGTTTTTTTGGGCTTATCTGCTGCTGCTGTTTTTCATTCTGATATACTGGTCGTTTAAAGGCTGGAAAAAAAGGTCCGTGAAGCGGTTTGGCGATAAGGCTTTGGTCGACAAGCTGGTTAAACACCGGTCGGATACCAGGCCTGCATTGCGTTTTTTGCTGCTGCTTTTTGCTTTGTTTTTTCTGATTTCCGGGATTATAGACCCAAAGGTCGGTTCAAAAGTGGAGACTGTCAAACGCAAAGGTATTGATTTGTACATTGCTTTGGATGTTTCCAATTCCATGCTGGCCCAGGATATAAAACCTGACCGCCTGGACCGGGCTAAAATGGCTATTTCCAACCTTATCGATAAATTGAATGGAGACCGTATCGGACTGATTGTTTTTGCCGGTCGTGCTTATAAGTTACTGCCACTTACCACCGATTATTCTGCTGCCAAGCTTTTTCTCTCATCGGTGAGTACCAAGATCGTTCCGGTGCAGGGAACGGCCATTGGATCGGCTATTAACCTGGCAACACGTTCTTTTGAAAAAGATAAACACAACAAGGCAATTATTGTGATTACTGATGGTGGAAACCATCAGGGGAACCCTTTCCTGGCTGCTAAAATGGCTGCTAAAAAAGGTATAAAAGTTTTTACCATTGGTATGGGTTTGCCTGAAGGGGCACCCATCCCTATTTACGATGCCCAAGGCAATCGTACTTTTCTGAAAGACAGACAGGGAAAGATAGTGATTACGAGACTGAATGAACAAATGCTGCAAGAGATAGCCAACGCCGGTAACGGTACTTATGCCCGTGCGAATAATGCCAGTGTGGGCCTGACAAAAATTCTGAAAAGTCTTAACCATATTCAAAAACAGGAGTTGGCTACCCGGCAGTTTACGGATTATGAACATCATTTTCAATTATTTTTTGCCATTGCCCTTTTCTTCCTTGTATTGGAATTGTTGGTAGTCGAGCGTAAGCCGAAATGGGCTGAAAAAATTGATTTTTTTGGAAAATGAGAAAGAGAACACATATTCAATTGGTTTTTGTCCTGCTGTTGGGACTGATGGCAACGGGTGCTTCTGCACAAAGCTTCAGATCGCTTGTCCGCAAGGGAAATAAACTGTACGACCAGAAAAAGTATTCCGAAGCCGAGGTGTTGTTCAGGAAAGCCCAGGCAAAGAATCCGAAGTATGCCAAAAGTACTTTTAATCTTGGAGATGCTGTTTACCAGGAGAAAAATTTTAAGGGAGCCGAAAAATATTTCCAAAACCTTGCACAACAAACCCGGACACCTGCCTATCAGCCTCAATCATGGTATAACCTGGGAAATACTTATATGTCGCAAAAACAATACGAAAAAAGTATTGCTTCTTATATTCAATCGCTCCTGCGTAATCCCACAGACATGAACGCTAAGTATAACCTTACTTATGCCCGGAAGATGCTCAGGAAGAAGAAACAGCAAAAAAAGAAAAATAAACAGAATAAAAAACAAAAC
>JALUYM010000120.1 GCA_027018745.1 Bacteroidales bacterium
ACGCGAGCTGGGTTCAGAACGTCGCGAGACAGTTCGGTCCCTATCTGTTGTGGGCGTTGGAAGCTTGAGAGGACCTGACTCTAGTACGAGAGGACCGAGTTGGACAAACCTCTAGTGTACCTGTTGTAGCGCCAGCTGCACCGCAGGGTAGCTATGTTTGGATGAGATAAGCGCTGAAAGCATCTAAGCGCGAAACTTACCTCAAGATGAGGCTTCCTTTAAGGGTCGTTAAAGACGATGACGTTGATAGGCTGCAGGTGTAAAGTCAGTAATGACAAAGCCGAGCAGTACTAATTACCCGTAGACTTTTTAACTACAATTCCACTTATTAACCGGTTTTATAAGTAAAATATATGCTTTTTCTCAATTATGTCAATGATTTAAGATCTTAGGGTGACTATTGCGGCAAGGTCCACCTCTTCCCATTCCGAACAGAGAAGTTAAGCCTGCCAGCGCCGATGATACTGCTATACCAAGTGGGAAAGTAGGCCGTCGCCAACCTTTTTTAAAGCCTTCATGGAAACATGAGGGCTTTTTTGTTTTATAATTATTGCCACTTAGCATACGAAGAGAGGAAGAGAGGAAGGGACGAGGGGGGCTTCGGAGGAAGTTGTGAGGAGTTATACTTTCACAGGTTTTCCGTTTCCAAACGCGAAGGTCCTCACGACAATGGCTGTCCGCAAAGCCTGCACCAATTGTCTCAGGGCTGAACGGGGAAGGGTTTTGATTGTCTTTTAGTCTGGTAGTCTGGGCGAAGGACGTTCAGACCGGGTTGGGCTCTTTTTTTAACTTATCCGCTCAAATCCGCCCTAAAAAGTCAATCATACTTTCCTTTCTTTTGTTAACGCAGACTCCTGTGGCAGCAATAGCAGCGGCAGCACCCTGTGGCAGTGGCCGATGTGGAGCAGATGGCCGGTAGCGACCAAAGGAAGCTCGCCGGCCACTGTGGCGAAATACGGCCTCTACCACAAGGACTATAGCGGATAGTTCGGTCGCCACCCAAAAGATTACTTCATAAAAAAAACTACCGATTGCATCAGTAGCCTTTCTTTTGGGATTTTTGTTGAATTGGCAACAGTTGTTATATCAGAAAAAACGCCCCTTTTCCGAGTATGACCTGGCCGGGTTTAAGGGTGCGGTTTCCTTTCACCTGGGTTTTATTTCCTTTTACCAGTCCGGGAATGACCTGTACCTTTTCAAATTTGTAACCGTTTTTGTCCTGTTTTACCAGCCGCAGGATAAAATAGTTTTCTTCCTGCTTGATGATAGCGGTGGTGGGCACTGCCAGCCCCTGGAAACTTCCTGTCAGGATTTTGGCTTCCACATACATGCCGGTAATAAAGGTCGGGTGGTTGCCGCTTAAATGTCCGTGGACCAAAACAGTACGGCTTTCGGGGTCGATTTTTTTCCCGATGAGATGCACGTATCCGTGAAAAATTTCCGTGCCCATATCCGGTATCGAAAACTCTATGGGCTGGCCCTTTTGCAACTTCAATACGTCTTTTTCAAAAACCTTGAGTTCCAAATGAATGTGCGAGTCATCGATAATTTCCATAATGACATCCGAAGGGTTTATGTGTGAACCTCTAGTAATGTTTAAACGGGTAATGTATCCGCTAATGGGCGCATAAACAGGCGAAAGCGCTGAAAAACGACCTTTTTCTATCTCTTTTATATTAAAATGGAGCAGCATTAACTGTTGCCTGAGGGTTGTGTAATTGGCCAGCATATTCAGGTAGGCATTGCGGCTTTGTTGCAATTTCTTTTGGGACGAAATGCTGTCGGCCGCAAGGGACTTTTGTCGTTCGTATTCTTTTTTTAAATAGTTCAGATCTTCTTTGGATTTCAGGTAATTTTGCTGCATAAGCAGGAACTTGGGGTTGCTGATGTCCAACAAGAGTTCCCCTTTTTTAACAAAATCGCCGGACAAAAGATGTACATTTTCCGCTTTACCCGGCATAAAGCTGCTGATGATAGCTTTGTTGGAAGGTGGAACATCGAGGTATCCCTGTGCGGAAACTTCGTAATGAAAGGTGTCGGTTTTTATTTTTGCCAGCTCCATTCCGGAGTCTTTCAGTTGTTTCTCGCTGATGAAAAAACTGTTTTGGTTTGTTTTGGCCTGCTCTTTTTCAGGCTCGCTTTTTTTATCTTTTCCGGGTTGGGAACTGCAAGAGTAGAGCTCGACCAGGGCGAAAATAGCGATGAATAAAATATTTTTTTTCATGATGGGATGGATTATAATTCGATGTATTGAAGTTCTAAAACGGTTTGGTTGTATTGCAACAGGTTATCCAGGTAATTTAACCGGATATCGGTGGCGGCTTTCATACTTTGAATGAATTGGAAATAGTTAATCTCACCGGCCATAAAACTTTTATCTGCGGTACGGAACAGGGTTGCAGAAAGGGTTTTGCCCTGGTTTTGATAATAACGGATAGCCTGGAGATATTTTTCCAGTTTTTGTTTCAACTGGTTTTTTCTGGTTTTCAGTTCATGATACCTGTATTTTTCTTTTTGCTGTGCTGCCTGGTACATAAGCCCGGATGCTTTGGCCCTTGATTTTTGCGGCCCGAACCAGAGCGGTAAAGCCAGTCCGACCGTAAACCCTGAATACCATTGGGCATTGGCCACCGTGGTTTTGCCTGTAAAATATTCCAGTTTCAGGTCGGGAACCAGTTTTCTCTTCTCGGTTTTGTGGAAATACATGCTGGCTTCTTTCTCTTTTTGGGCTTTCACCAAATAGGGATTGTTTGTTAGCACCGGTTCTTTGTATGGCAATGGTTCCAGTGTAGTGGCCGAAATATGTCCTGCCCGGGTGGTTCCCATAAGTTTCCAGAGTTGCTGGTACGCCATTTCCAGTTCCTTTTCCATTTGCAGCCGCTTTGTATGGATTTCCTGCTTTTTTGATTGGGCGGTCAGCTTTTCAAGGTATGTTCCTTCACCGGCTTTCAGTTTTTTCCCCGCGGCATCCGAAAAACGGGTGTACAGGCTGTCCAGATATTTGTATGCTGCCAGTTTGTTTTGGTAGTAGATAATCCGGTAATAGGTTTCG
>JALUYM010000121.1 GCA_027018745.1 Bacteroidales bacterium
GGAAGCCCTGTTTTGGACTGCAAACACAAATTGGATATATAATTGGGTATCGGTATTGGCCATTGTCCTTAAGATTCCGTCCCTGACGGGACTAATTAAACATTGGATAATCTTTTCTATAAATATCTTCTCCCTAACGGGACAAAATCTGGTTTTAAGATAATTTGCATTAAAAATAAGCAAAGTTTTTTACTATTTGAAAAAAACAGCAAATCTTACAGCCCAAAATAATTTTTCAAAGGAGCCCTATGGAGCTTTAATGGGCTCTGTGGAGTAAAATGGCATTTCTTTATCGTGCCAGCGCATTAAAATAGGAATTAGCCGAAAAACTTCAAGAAAAAAATTTGTAATTCAGGAAATAACTGTATATTTGCACTCTTTTTTGAGGAAACGTTACAAAGCATAAAACAATGAGCAAGCAGGAATTAATTCGAATGGTAGAAGACAGCGTGGCAGTGAAGGATTTCCCAAAATTCAAGGCCGGTGACACCATTACGGTTACCTATAAAATTAAAGAAGGAAACAAAGAACGTCTGCAGAAATTTCAGGGCGTTGTTCTTCAGCGTGCCGGCAGCGGCCCGACCGCTACCTTTACAGTAAGGAAAATTTCCGGCAGTGTGGGTGTTGAACGTATCTTTCCCATTTCTTCTCCTTTTATTGAAGAAATTGTGGTGAACAAAGTGGGTGTTGTGCGCCGTGCACGTATTTTCTACTTTCGTAACCTTCGCGGCAAAAAAGCCCGTATCAAGGAAAAAAGACTTTAAAAACATTTTGTTTTTTACAAAAAAGCCAACCCGAAAAGGTTGGCTTTTTTTGTTGTCCCGCTTCAGGCGTCCACTCCTGAAGTTACTCCCCTGAAGCAAATACTTTGGCACCATACTTCAGGAGTGGACGCCTGAAGCGGTAGTTATTGCTTTTGCAATCGTTGCCGTACCGTTTCGTAAAGCACCACGGCGGTGGCCACGGAAACGTTTAGCGAAGCAATTTCGCCCAGCATGGGTATGCGTATGCGCAGGTCGCTCAGTTTCAGGTATTCCGGTGAAATGCCTTCGCCTTCCGAACCCATAATGAGCGCCAGCGGGCCGGCCAGGCCGGCTTCAAAATATACCTTTTCGGCTTTTTCGGTAACGGCGGCAATCCGTAGTCCGCTGTTTTTCAGGTATAAAATGGCTTCTTTCAGGTTGTGCTCGCGGCAAATGGGGATTTTGTAAATGGCGCCTGCCGACGATTTTATGGTGCCCGCATTCAGTTGGGCGGCCCCTTTGGAAGGGATTAAAACTGCATCTACGCCGGCACTTTCGGCCGTACGCAGAATGGCCCCGAAATTGCGGACATCGGTAACCTTATCCAGGATGAGAATGAAAGGAGTACGCCCGGATTCATAAATGCCCGGAAGCAACTGTTCAATGTTGAAAAATCCCACCGGCGAGATAAAAGCAATGACGCCCTGATGGTTTTTCCGCGTGAGGCGGTTCAGCTTTTCCACGGGAACCACCTGGTAGGGGATTTGCCTTTCTTTCAAAAGCGGCATGAGCTCACGGAAGGTATTGCCACCCAGACCCTTTTGGACAAAAACCTTTTCCACCTCTTTGCCTGCCCGGATGGCTTCCATGAGCGGCCGGATACCGTAAACCATCTCCTGTTTGTCCTCTTTTTCGCGCATGGGTTTATTCTTCAATGTAATTCCTGTTTAATTGTTTGGAGGCTTTGGCGCCCATGGTTTTCAGTTTTTCCACCTGTCCCAGCAGGTTGCCGCGACCGGAAACCAGCTTTTTGTGGGCTTCGGTGTACGAGGCCTGTGCCCGGTTCAGGTTTTCGCCGATTTTTTCCAGGTCTTTCAGGAAACC
The DNA here is from genome assembly GCA_027018745.1 of Bacteroidales bacterium. Classification (GTDB taxonomy): domain Bacteria; phylum Bacteroidota; class Bacteroidia; order Bacteroidales; family F082; genus Sulfidibacterium. The sequence continues at coordinate 1,848 of JALUYM010000121.1, forward strand.
TTCAAACTTGTCGTAAAGTTTGCCTCCCTGTTTGGCAATTTCCAGTGCATTGCGGGTCTGTTTTTCGTGGCTCCAAATGGATGCCACTGTGCGCAGGGTGGCCAGCAGGGTGGTAGGGCTCACAATAACAATGCGCTTTTCCCAGGCAAAATTGAAAAGTTCCGGGTCGGATTGTACGGCGGTGGCAAAAGCGGGTTCCACCGGCATAAACATCAAAACGAAATCGGGCGAGTTGAGTGTTTTCAGGTTCTGGTAGTTCTTTTCGCTGAGTTCTTTCACGTGGTTGCGGATGGAGGCTAAGTGCTGTTTCAGGAACTGCTCTTTTTGCTTTTCGTCTTCGGCGGCTATGAATTGCTGAAAAGCGGTGAGCGACACTTTGGAGTCGATGACCAGATGTTTGTCTTCGGGCAGTTTGATGACCACATCGGGCCGGTAGGTTTTGCCTTCTTCGTTTTCGGTGGTGTATTGCAGGAAATATTCTTCGTTTTTGTTCAGCCCCGACCGTTCCAAAATGCGTTCCAGTACTACTTCGCCCCAGTTGCCCTGCTTTTTCGAATCCGATTTGAGGGCTTTGGTCAGGTTGCCGGCCTCTTCGCCCAGGCGGGCATTCATTTCCTGCAGGCGTTTCAGCTCTTCTTTTAAAACGGTCTGGTCGATTTTCCCTTTCTGGTAGGTTTCTTCCACTTTTTTTTCAAATTCCGCAATTTTTTCTTTCAGCGGGTTGAGCAGTTCGCTCATGTTTTTGTGGGAGGTTTCGTTAAACTCGCGGGTGTTTTGTTTCAGGATGGCGTTGGCCACGTTCTGAAATTCGGTTTTGAACCGCTCCTGCAGTTTTTCCAGCTCTTTACTTTCGTTTTCAAGCCTTTCTTTCAGGTGGCGGTAATCCGATTGCAACGCCACATAAGCCCGGTCAGTTTCCTCTTTTTCTTTCCGGACGGCTTCTTCTTTTCGTAGCGATTCATCTTTTTCCTTTTGCAGGTTGGCCAGCCGTTCGTTTAAAATACCGTTTTGTTTCTCACTTTCCATTTTTGCGGCAAGTGCCTGCGCAGCCTGCTGTTCCGATTGCTTTTCAAATTCAGCCTTCAGGGTTTTAACTTTCTGATTTGCAAAAAAGTATGTGGCCACAGTGCCGACCAGAAGGCCCAGGATGAGGTACAGGAATTCCATAGTTTAATTTTTTAGTAAAAATAGGGGATA
>JALUYM010000122.1 GCA_027018745.1 Bacteroidales bacterium
TAACGAGATAAAAGCAGTCTATTTCAATGATAAAGAAAGAAAATGGAAGTTATTCGACAATATGCATTTAAGTTTAAAAGATAGTTCTGTTGTTTTCACTACCCATCATCTAACCAAACTCTCCTATTGGTGGGATACTAAAGATGTAGCCGAAGGCTATACGGACAAATATGAACGCAACAATATTTGCGTGTATTATAAAGATGATGACATCGATTATATGAAGTTTATATATGCCAGACATCAAACTTCACAACCCTGGCACATAGCATCGTATCCACTTCTTGTACAAGATATTACGGAATATCTGCCCAAAGTGATGAAAAAGTATAAAGATGCAGGCCTTGAAAGCCCGGATGGGACGTTTAATGTATATGTTAAAAAAATGAATGATGCCGGATGTGTTGGCCTATTGGGTATGCTTAACGGCTATATGTTGATTGATGCAAAAATATCTTCTCCTGAGAGGCTAAAAGGGGTATTGGCACATGAATTTATGCATTACACCCAGGACTATTACATTTCCGCTAATCCGGCTAACAGTTTTTGGATGGAAGCCCATGCCTCTATAGAAGACCGTGTTGTTTGGGGTGTCAACGACATCCCCGTATGTGAGTCGGAAAGAACCCTTTTAAAAGGCAGGACTTCAAAATATTCAATTTTTAATTTTCTTTCAAACTCATGGGATTATTGGGATAAATCATTTATAGCCAGTAATCTCACGGGAAATATCTTTTACGATTATATGGCGGGTACCTTTCTGCATTACATGCAAAGCTTTCGTACAGGCGATAAACTTGATCCGTTGGCATTACTTAAAGAAACCACCTGGTTTGGAAGCTGGCGAAATTATCTGGCAGGTTTTGTTGCAGAGCATCTAAATTCAGATTTAGGGAAAGAATATGATAATTTTGTAAAATATATTATTTCAGGGGTAAACGATAATTTTACCCTTCTCGATAAAAAAAGCAACCCGTTCTTTTATTTTGAAGAACCCCAAAACGCAGGCGTATTTACCTACCCTGTAACGTATAATTTTAAAGATAAAGATGCGCCAATTAAAACAGACATAGCGATAAAAGTTCCTTATCTGGCTGCAAAAATTATTTTACTGAAAAATATTGACCGGGATTCATTAGCCGTGGTAAATTATAAACGGGGAGCCGACAATAACAAAAACCACCTGGTTTATTACGCCTCTTACAATGCGAAGAAAAAAAAGATGGAGTATGTAAATATTTCTGATTCTACCGAATATAATTTTTTGTTAGATGCAAGAAACAAAGGAAACATACATGGCAATTTTAAAAACTATGGTATAATACTGTTAATCAACAAGGAATACGACAAAAAGGCTACTGATTTTAACATTTCTATTAAGCTTACGGCAACACCTTTACTCAATATTGAAAATATAGGAATGCTGAGTATTTACAATGGCCAAAGTCCGATAAAGCATAATTTCAATGACAAAAAAGATTATATAAATATGGGCACTCCCAATGCCGAATATTGGCACAGTGCCACGGGCTATACAGCCTACGAAAAAGACAGGAGTATTTCCAAAAAATTGACTGATAACCATACGGTAAGGACAGTAAATAAATATTCCCTTATCGTTGATCAACCTGACATAATCGGGGATGCTACCCAAAAAGACAGCACTGTAATTGAACAAATTATTGAGCAGGATATTATTTCAGGTTTAACCAAAATAACAGAACATAAAAATAAATATCAGAAGCTGCATACTTATTATAACTTTATTCGGAATTCAAAAGGTGATGTAGTGGGTATCAAACTTATCTCATATCCATATATATGGAGAACCGAAAATAAGACCACCGTTTATTGGCTCAAAAACATAACGGATTTTGTTCGTCCGAAATCTGAAGCCAAAGGATTTGAGGAAGAGTTCGGTGAAAACATAAAGTTCTTTGAAACCAACAACACTTCTGAAACGCGAAGTGTAGTCAATAAAATTGGTGCCCTTTACAAAATAACAACGTATAATAAAGATGGTAATGTTACAAATACAACAAGCGAAACTTATTCGGGAACTGACTATTCTAATCCCAATTTAAAACTTCTTCTCATTATTCGAACAAAATGACCTTGTAAACTTAACACGAAACCCACAAAACCGTGCCGGAAAGTGCCGTAAAAAACCTGCCTTCTTATGAAACGGACAAGGACTTTACGGTAAGTTGGGGCGGGAGCGACAAAGGCTCAGGAATTTATTCCTACACGGTTCTCGTTTCTGAAAACGACAGCGCTTATTATCCGTGGATAATGGATACGCATGACACCAGTGCCGTGTTCAGCGGAACGTTCGGTTCCACTTACAAATTTTACACGGTGGCCACCGACAGCGCCTGCAACGTGGAAGCCGTGCCCGGTATTTACGATGCTATGACCCGCTTAAGCGGTACGGGGATAGAAACTTTCGGCTAAGGCGACAAAATGCAGTTCCGTCTCTATCCTAACCCGGCCACCGACCGTCTGAATCTTGACTGTTACCTGCTGCAAAGCAGTGAAGTCAGGATAGACATCATGAACGTCTGCGGGCATTTGGTAAAAGAACCGGTAAAACTGAACGGTACCCGGGGCATTATCAAAAACAGCGTGGACATCTCCGCCCTTCCGGCAGGCACCTACTTTGTGAGGATACTGACGAAATACGGAGTTCAAATCCGCAAACTGGTGATAAAGTAAAAATGTTCGATAAAACAAGGCGTCCGCGCAAAAAATGAGGGCGTTTTTGCTAAAAAACTAACCATATGATATTTATCCCTTGCCGATTATCTTCAGACTTACGGTTTAAAGAGGTGCTGGAAGTGTTGTAGGAACGACACAAGTAAAAAAAACTGGTAACGAACATTTATGGTTTTTCATAAATTTTAGCGTTAATTTTTACGGTTAACTATAAAATCCATGCTTCTGCTTTTATGAATTTTTATTTTTATTAGACAGGATGCGGATTGTCGGTTGTCTGAATCTTTTGTGATCTTTCAGGAAGAATCCGACCT
>JALUYM010000123.1 GCA_027018745.1 Bacteroidales bacterium
TGTGACAGCTAATCATGTACGCAGTGCACGCAGCGGCTGGGTTATCGGAGAAGCAGAGATTATTCATCACGGCCGTAGTTCACACATTTGGAACGTGGATGTGAAAGACGAAGAAGGACGATTGATATCTACCTGCCGGTTAACAATTTTTGTGGTGAAAAAAAGGATTCAGAAATAAAAGCCCCGGAAGGTTTCCATAAAGTTAAAATTCATGTTTATCCGTCAGTTAGTCTTAAAAAACCTGGCTTTTGCTGCTTACCGGCTTCCCGGCAAAAAATCGCCGGCTTATGTTATTCAGACAGGGCCTGTACGGGAATTTTCCATAAACCGGTTAGATGACCAGAAAGGGTTTGTTATTGCTCCTTTTGACGCATATAAAAACGGGAAAGCATTTTTAATAGAACCTGATTTTTTGGCTTCCAGCCAAGTCGAGCTTAAAAGGATATCGGCCTTGCTGGAGTTGCTTCCTGACAAGGATTCCCTGTTACACGAGCCGAAAAATTTTATTATCAACAAACAAACTTATCTGCAGCAGATAGACAAACTGGTTGCCCGAATAAAAAAGGGCCGGGTCCAAAAAGTGGTTTTGTCGCGAATTTTTGAGGAACAATTACCACCTCAATTCGATTTCGATCTTTTTTTTGATATTATGCTGGAAACTTTTCCCATGGCTTTTGTTTACATCTTTAATCTACCGGGATATGGACTATGGGCAGGCGCTACGCCCGAGACATTATTGAAACGGAAAGATGGTTTTTATGAGATCATGGCGCTGGCAGGTACTCAAAAACGGTCACGTGAAAAAGACATGGACATGCATTGGGGAACGAAAGAAATAGAGGAACAAGCATTTGTAACCCAGTTTGTTGAAGAACAGCTTGGAAAAATGCATGTCGAAAATTATGAGAAAAGCCGGGCAGAGACAGTTTTCGCAGGATCCCTGGCACACATCTGCACCCGTTTTCGCCTTCCGGCAAAAGCCCTGCAAAAAAAAACAGGGCTGTTAATAAAATTATTGCATCCCACACCAGCCGTTTGCGGATTGCCACAGGAAAAGGCCTGGCAGCTGATTTATGAAACCGAAAAACACCGTCGCCGGTTTTACACCGGTTTTTTGGGGCCGTGGCAACTGGAAAATAAGCAGCAGCTTTTTGTAAACCTGCGCTGTGCCAGCTTTTCCGACAAGAAACTGACCCTTTTCGCAGGTGGCGGACTGACAAAAGATTCTGTTGCAGAAAAAGAGTGGCAGGAAACAGAAGACAAATTATTTACGCTTTTGTCGGTTGTAGAAAAAATGCGCAACTTTGCCCCATGACTTCTGATAAGAAAACCGCGAGCCTGTTGGCAGATCTTTTTGTAAAAAAAGGACTGCACGAAATTGTTCTTTCGCCCGGTTCACGCAATGCCCCTATTATTATTTCATTTGAACAACATAGTGATATTGAAGCGATTAGTATAGTGGACGAACGTAGTGCCGCTTTTTTTGCATTGGGCATGGCACAACAAAAAAAACGTGCCGTGGCCATTGCCTGCACTTCGGGAAGTGCTGTTCTCAATTATGCACCGGCTGTTGCCGAGGCCTATTATCAGAAAATACCGTTGCTGGTCCTTACTGCCGACAGGCCATCCTATCTGATCGATATTGGCGACGGGCAGACCATCCGGCAGGAGAACGTTTTTGCCAATTTTATTAAAAAATCCTATTCTTTGCCACTGGAAATAACTACTAAAAAAGAACAGGAAAAAGTGAACAGGTTGCTCAATGAAGCCATCGACTATACCGGTTTTCCCGAACCCGGCCCGGTGCACATCAATATTCCGTTTGAAGAACCGTTGTACGGTCTTGCCGGGAAACCACTTTCCGGAAAGGCAATCACTGTTTTTGAAAATCTACCTCCGTTCAACGAAACGGAACGCCAAATTTTTTTAAAGCAATGGCATCAAAGCCGGAAAACGTTATTTATTGCAGGGCAGGGGATTCCCGCAAAGAAACTGAATACAATTTTACAATATGTTTCCGGATTTCAGCAGGTTGCTATAATGACCGAAACTACTTCCAACCTGTATTCCCCTGATTTTATGGATGAAATAGACAACCTGATAACGGAGATCGGGGAGGAAGAGGCAGAAGACCTGCAACCCGACCTGCTTATAACTTTCGGAGGTTCTATTGTATCTAAAAAGATAAAAAAACTTTTACGGAAATATCCGGCCCGAAACCATTGGCATATTTCGCCTTCCGGGGAAAAACGAGATACTTATTTTTGTATTACCGGCGTTATCAGAGCAGAAGCAGCTGATTTTCTTACAGATGTAAAAGATAAACTAACAGAAAACCAAAGCGGGTACAGAAATTTTTGGCAGAAACACAAAGCACGGGTTTTGGAAAAAAGAAAATCCTTTCTTGACAAAACAGCCTGGTGCGATTTAAAAGTATTTGATTTTTTGTTCCGTCAAATACCCGGAAACAGTTTTCTGCATTTGGGAAACAGCACACCTGTCCGTTATGCCCAGCTTTTTGGAAGTCAGCCGAAATTCAGGTATTTTTCCAACCGGGGTGTCAGCGGTATTGACGGACAGGTTTCTACGGCTGCCGGCGTTGCTTTTGCAGCTCCGGATAAAATAAATACGGTTGTCACCGGTGATTTGGGCTTTTTTTACGATTCGAATGCCCTGATGAACCAATATCTCACAGCCAACCTGAAAATTGTTGTTATTAACAACGGCGGCGGTGATATTTTCCGGTTTATTCCCGGACCGGATACCAGTACCCAACGTGAAAAGTTTTTTGCTGCAAAGCATCACTGGAAAGCTGAAAATATTGCCAGAGCTTTCGGTATCCGGTATTTTAAGGCGGAAAATGAAATGGAACTAAAAACATCGCTACAGGAATTTTACGGGGAAACAAGCCGGCCTGCGTTGCTTGAAATTTTTACTGACGGAGTAAATAATGCACAGATTTTGAAAGAATATTTCCGGTTTATGGAAGGATAAATGCCCATCCGTTTATAATTTTAACT
>JALUYM010000124.1 GCA_027018745.1 Bacteroidales bacterium
GCCGTTTATATCCCTACTATTAAATAATTAACTGGCCAGATATGCGATATGTTTCGTCTTTAAAGCATGGCTAAAAGTAGCATAAATAAAACGTCATTCGAGCAGCGTTAGAGGTAGATATGGCAGAGCTATCGAGAGAGCAACTGACTAAACGTCCTTTTTCAGATAAAAAACATTACCCTTATGGTTTTGGTCGCTCTGGTGACTTTTCTATCTCGGAGAGCAAGCTGCTACAGTCTCATGGTTCTCTCTTTGCCGCTCTGGTGGACGGTAAATTAACGCCGCAAACCGATGAAGAGCAACAGTACCTAGAATCAGCGCTTGGTCATAGGCCGCCACAGACGCCTCAGGAAAAAGCATGGCTTAAGTATCAAGCACGAATAAACCGCCCCAAAGCCGCCAGTATTTACGGTTCTAAACGTTCAATGACGGAAGAAGTTGACGAGGACGAGGATATAGGGGATAACAGTGACATTGATATCGAACTCGATACAGAATAGCTGTTAACTAAATGTAAATAGCTATCCTAAATCCAGCCTATTTATTCCCCTTCGCGAAACATTTATCCTAATTATCCTGAATATTGGGATATATATCTCACTTTTGTGCAATTTGCTGTTTTATCTTCCTACATCCTTCGTTATAGTCCGGTCATCGTCAACGTACGCTAACAACCCGTTAAACCATTACAGGAGAAAGTACTGTGAAAATGATGTCGGGCGCAGCCATGGTGGTAGAAGCGCTAAAAGATGTAGGAGTGACACACGTGTTCGGTTACCCAGGTGGTGCCGTTCTGGACATTTATGATGCGTTATTTGCGCAAGATGATGTCAAACACGTCCTCGTACGTCATGAACAGGCAGCCGCTCACATGGCGGATGGTTATGCACGTTCAACAGGCAAAACCGGCACAGTACTTGTCACGTCAGGCCCAGGTGCAACCAATACCATTACCGGAATTGCAACCGCCTATATGGACTCTATCCCGATGGTGGTGTTATCGGGGCAAGTACCCTCTATGCATATCGGTGAAGATGCCTTTCAGGAAACTGATATGGTGGGCTGTTCCCGTCCCATCGTTAAGCATAGTTTCTTGGTTAAGCGTGCGGTAGATATTCCAGAAGCCATTGCAAAAGCTTATTACATTGCAAATACAGGTCGCCCTGGCCCTGTGGTTGTGGATTTGCCCAAAGATTTAGTCAACGTTGCAGATGAACACCCTTATGTGTTCCCTACTGACGTAACAATGCGTTCTTATAACCCAACCGAAAAGGGTCATCCGAAACAGGTGAAGAAAGCGGTTGAAGCGTTACTTAAAGCTGAACGACCAGTGTTATACGTTGGCGGCGGCGCGGTTGCGTCTGAAGCCTCTTCACGAGTGATTGAATTAGCTGAGAAGTTGCACGCCCCAGTAACCTGTACCTTAATGGGCTTAGGTGCGATGCCCGGCACTCACAAACAATTTGTGGGTATGTTAGGGATGCATGGCACGTTAGAAGCGAATAAGACCATGCATAATGCCGATTGCATTATTGCCCTAGGTGCGCGTTTTGATGACAGGGTAACGAACAACGTAGACAAGTTTTGTCCTCATGCAGACATTATTCATGTAGATATTGACCCCGCATCTATCTCAAAAACCGTCAATGCGCATATTCCTGTCGTTGGCTCGGTAGATAAAGTGCTTGATCAAATTCACGAACATATGGTGAATAAAGACTTATCCAACCAAGAAGCGAAATTGGCCGATTGGTGGCAGCAAATAGAGCAGTGGCGTGGGCGACAGTGTCTTAATTACGAGCAAGGTGATGAGGTTATTAAGCCGCAGAAAGTCATTGAAGCTTTGTATAAGCACACTGACGGTAAAGCTTACGTAAGTTCAGATGTAGGCCAGCACCAAATGTTTGCGGCACTTTATTATCAGTACGATAAGCCGCGTCAGTGGATAAACTCAGGTGGCTTAGGCACCATGGGCTTTGGTTTACCGGCGGCAATGGGGGTACAGTTTGCTCATCCTAACGCCACCTCTGTGGTTGTGACGGGTGATGGTAGTATTCAAATGAATATTCAGGAACTGTCTACCTGTTTACAGTACAACTTGCCGATTAAAATCATTTCATTGAATAACCGTGCTTTGGGTATGGTTCGTCAGTGGCAAGATATGATTTATAAGGGGCGTCACTCTCATTCATATATGGATTCAATGCCAGACTTTGTGAAGTTAGCGGAAGCTTACGGCCATGTTGGTATCAAAGTGGATAAGTTAGACGACCTCGACGCAGCAATGGAGAAATGTTTCAGTTACACAGATCGCCTCGTGTTTATGGACATTGCTATCGACCAAAACGAACACGTATACCCAATGCAAATTAAGTATGGCGCAATGGACGACATGCGCTTAAGCAAGACGGAGCGAACCTGATGAAACGCATTATTTCTGTATTAATGGAAAACGCCCCTGGCGCACTATCTCGAATCGTAGGTGTATTTTCACAACGGGGTTACAACGTCGACTCTTTATGTGTGGCACCGACCGACGATGAAAGTTTATCTCGTTTAACCATCATCACCCATGGCGACGACAAAGTGATTGAGCAGATCACAAAACAAGTGAATAAGCTTGTTGATGTATTGAAAGTGGTCGATCTTACTGAAGGTGCCCATATTGAGCGTGAACTGATGCTTATCAAAGTGGCGACACGGACAGAATCAGTGCGCGCCGAAGTAAAGCGAAATGCGGATATTTTCCGTGGTACCATTTTGGATGTAAACGCGAATAACTACACCATTGAATTGACAGGTACTACCGATAAACTGGATGCTTTTGCAACGACCATGGGGCAGTGTGCGGAGATCATTGAATCATCTCGCACTGGTGTTTGTGGTCTAGCTCGAGGGGATCGCGCGTTGCGCCCCTAGTGGAGTTTGATTGAATTGGCAAGCCGGCGCTATTTTGTAGCGCCGGCTTTTTTAATGCGCTTTACCGTAATAGGCTTCAATGCGAAAC
>JALUYM010000125.1 GCA_027018745.1 Bacteroidales bacterium
TTTTGCTCATCACGGGCCTGTTTCAATGTTTTTTCAAAGGGATACAAATCTACGATCACCAAATCGAATGCAGGAATGGCATATTGCTGCAGTTGTTGCTGGTCCTGACTGTTTTCGCGGCGCGCCAGAATACCGCCGAATATTTTTGGGTGCAATGTTTTTACCCTTCCGCCTAAAATGGATGGATAATCTGTGAGGGATTCTACCGTGTGTGCCATGAATCCGTTTTTTGTGATGAATTCATAGGTCCCTCCGGTGGAGTAGAATTCAATTCCCAGGTCGGCGAGCTTTTTTAAAACCGGAAGAAGCCCATCCTTATTGAATACTGAAATCAAAGCTGTTTTTATTGCTTTCACAACACAATGAATTTTAAATGTTTAACCGAAAAGGTACGTTTTTGATTTTCTTTTTGCAAAATACGAGGAAAAGATGAATTTTTCCTTTAATTTTGGAAATATATTTTTCAGACAGGAATTGGACAGAAAAATGCAGGAAAAATTTACGTAAATGTGAAGAAGAAAGAAATTTTTTCTTTACGTGAGGGAAAATAAATCTTTTTATACAGAAGGGATGAAAACAATAAAACTCATATATGAAAGCCTGGTTTTTGCATATAAATCGTTGGTTATTAATAAGGTAAGGGCTATATTGTCGCTTTTGGGAATTACTATTGGCATTTTCTCTATTATTGCTGTTTTCACGGTTTTTGACAGTTTACAATCGAATATTTCAAATGAGATCAACTCACTGGGCAGCAATGTACTTTTTATTCAGAAGTGGCCGTGGGTTATGGGTGGTGGCATGCCCTGGTGGAAATATTTTCAGCGTCCCCAACCTACGCTTTCGGAAATGAGAGAAATCCTGAAAAGGAGCAGTACCGTTGCCGATGCTGCCTACATGTTTGCTGTCACCCGCAATGTTTATAACGGAGACAATTCTGTACAGGGCGCTTCGATAGTAGCTGTATCGTACGAGTATAATAAAGTAATGCCGTTTGATTTGCAGGAAGGGCGTTATTTTACACAAAACGAATGTCTTTCAGGCCGTAATTTGGCCATTATCGGGGCAGATATTGCCAAAAACCTTTATCCCGGTGAAGACCCTATGGAGCGGAACATCAAAATTTTTGGGAGAAAACTGCAGGTCATAGGAGTGATAAAAAAGAAGGGGAAAGATGTTTTTGGTAATTCTCCTGATGACTGGGTCATTATTCCGGTGAACTATGCCCGGGGATTGATAAATCCGAAAAACATTAATTCTTCCATTGTTGTTGTTTCCAAACCGTATGTGAGTGTGGATGCCATGAAAGAAGAGTTGACAGGTATTATGCGTTCTATTCGTAAATTAAAACCCGGGGCCGACAATAATTTTGCCATTAACCAAACGGACATCATCAACAAAAACTTCAATTCCCTTTTCCGGATTATATCCCTGGTAGGATGGATTATCGGGGGCTTTTCCCTTTTGGTAGGCGGTTTTGGTATTGCCAATATTATGTTTGTTTCAGTAAAAGAACGCACGAATCAAATAGGGATCCAAAAATCGCTGGGTGCCAAAAATTACTTTATTTTGCTTCAGTTTCTTTTTGAGGCCTTCCTTTTGGCGGTTCTCGGTGGCATTGTGGGGCTGTTCATTGTTTTTGTCCTGACCTATACTGTTTCACCATTGATAGGTTTTCCTTTAACCCTGACCCTGAAAAATATTATCCTGGGATTGGGTGTTTCGGGATTTATCGGCATCATATCCGGTTTTGTTCCGGCATGGAGTGCCGCCCGTTTGGATCCGGTAGATGCCATGCGGTCAAATTTTTAACCCCGGCAATTTTCAGGACTACCGGGGCTATAAATCTTTTAAAAACGTTTAGCTGTTTCTTTGTTGTTTCAGAAAAAGCAGGTTATTAAAAAATTATTATTCTTTTCCTTTCATGTCGATGAGGTAATCAACATAAAGTTCCCCGTTGAGTGAATAATTTTCAGGGATCAGGTTCAGATTGATAAAACAGTAATAATAGGGTTTCACCCTGGCCCATTCCATGATCTGTGCAGCCGCTTTAAAGGTGCCGCCGGTGGCGAGAATATCATCTACAACCAAAACATGTGTTCCTTCCGTCAGGGCATCTTTTTTCATTTCGATAACATCTTCGCCATACTCTTTTTTGAAAGAAGCAGTATATACTTCGCCGGGAAGTTTTCCTTTTTTCCGCAAAGGAACAAAACCCACACCCAATTGGTTGGCGATGGCTGTCCCGAGTATAAATCCCCGTGCCTCTACTCCGGCTACCATGGTAACTTTGTCACGAAAAAAATCAGCAACACTGTTGACTACTATTTCCATGGAAAGTTTACTCATGAACAGGGGGGTAATGTCAACAAAACGGATTCCTTTAATGGGATAATCATCATAAAACCGGACCATTCCGGGGAACATCTCTTTTCTAGAATTTTCCAGGTAAACCATAATTCATAAAGCTTAATGAATAATTTCAAAAAAATTAACATACAAAGGTAACTGAAAAATATCTAGTTCTCAATTTAAAATAGAAAAAAATAACCGGTTTTGAAAACAGTAAGCTGTGAAATAATACCGGTTGAGACCTATGCAAAACTGCTAATTTTGTTATTCTGCCTGCCCGCCTGCCCGTTCGGGCAGGCAGTGAAGTATCTATAAACATCAAGTGTTCAATATATTGAGTTTCTTCGCGGGGCTCAGGATTACAATTGGAATTACTCGTCTGAGAATTCCCGCAAGAGTTTTCGGTATTGGGAGAATACTTGTGCCCTGGATACGAAACCAAGGTATTTTCCATCTTTTACCACCGGCAAATTAAAATTCCCTGAATCCTGGAATTTTTTGGTTACTTCCTCCATGGTATCATAAGGAGTAACCAGTGGCTCCGGCATGTACATGAGTTCGTCTACGCGAATGGTATTGTAAAGTTCAGGTTTAAAAATAATGTTGCGGATATCGTTCATAAAAATAATTCCCTGAAAATTGTTTTCATCATCCACAACAGCCACAATGTTTCTCTCCGAATTGGATAGTACCTTTACCAGGTCTCCCAACGTTGCCGATTTGTTTATGGTCCTGAAATTGGTTTCGATCAGCTTGGATACCCGCATCATTTGCAGGACGGCTTTGTCTTTATGATGGGTAATCAGTTCTCCTTTTTCGGCCAGCCGTTTGGTATAAATAGAATGGCTTTCAAAAATGCTGATGGTAAGATATGAGAAAATAGCTGTAAAAATCAGCGGGGAGAAGAGTTGATAACTGCCTGTAAATTCGGCTACAAGAAAAATACCCGTCAGCGGGGCATGCATTACACCGGCCATCACACCGGCCATTCCCACAAGGCCCATGTTCTTTTCCGGAACATTGACAAAAGGAAGCAGATTGATCATTTTGGCATAAAAGATGCCGGAGACGCCCCCCATGAACAACGAAGGGGCAAATATGCCTCCTACTCCGCCGCTGGCACCTGTGGTTGCCATGGCAACGACCTTGAAAATTATGATACAAAACAAAAGCAGCAGTATCTGTGATATTCTGCCTGTTGAAAGGACAATGCTCTGATTGATCAAATTGCCGCCCTGTCCAGAAATAAGTTGCCGTAAAAATTCATAACCTTCACCGTAAACAGAGGGGAAAATAAAAATAATAATGCCTATCACAATGCCTCCTACCAACACCCTGTCAATACGTCTTTTAAATTTTCCCATCAAATCTTCAATGAAGAATGTTGTACGGTTAAAATAGAGTGAGACAAAACCGGTAAAAATTCCCAGTAAAGCATAATAAGGCAGGTTGTCTACTCTGTACATCTGGTCAAGATGGATAGAAAACAAAACACCGTTACCCATTAAAAAATAGGCCATGGATGCCCCCGAAACAGCAGAAATGAGGATTGGGATAAGGCTGGTCATGGTCAGGTCTATCATGAGGATCTCCAACGAAAAAACCGTAGCAGCAATGGGTGCTTTAAAAATTCCTGCCAAAGCACCGCTTGAACCGGCACCTACCAGAATGATCAGGGTTTTCCGGTTCATGTGGAACTTTCTGCCAAGAAAAGAGCCTATGGCTCCCCCTGTCAGTACAATGGGGGCCTCAAACCCCATGGAACCGCCAAAAGTAATGGTGAACAAGCTTGCCACCATGGAAGAATACAGGTTATGGGAACGCAATTTCCCAAAACGTTTGGACAACGCTTGCAAAACAATGCTGACACCATGCGAAAGATTGGCTTTTACTACGTATTTTGTGAATAAAACGGTTAAAGCAAGACCAATAACAGGCAATATGAGATAAACATAGTACCCTGTTCCGAAATCAAAACCACGGGTGACCCACTGATGTGTGTAATAAGCAATGTCTTTTAATACAACGGCAGAAATACCACCCCATATTCCTATGACCATACTGATCAATAGCACTTCACCCCGGAGTTGCCGGTTATGAATACTTTCAACAGGCTTTTTTAATATTTTATGATAAAAATCCACAACGTTTTTTTTAACCGCCGCAAAAATAGTCATATTCCCGGGCAGATGGATGATATACTTATTCTAAATTATATCCTGTTCCAAAGGTTTATAAAGCCAAATTAATCAATAATATAGTAATTAAACGTCTTTAAAAATACATGTTTTTTATTAAAAACAAACAGTTGTGACTTTTGTTTGCATTTATATGTTCTCCGAGATATTTGAATCTTTTGTAAATTTACTTTTTTTAGGGAACCAAAATTCTCAGTCGTTATGAAGCATAAGAAAAGCTATCTCTATATTCTGGGGATATTGATTTTTATTGTACTTGTCTGGTATTTTTCCAAACCGCCGGCAACCTCTTTACGCGTAATAAAAGTACCGGTTAAATCGGGAAAATTCGTGATTAGTGTAACCACAACAGGAGAATTGGAGGCCCGGAGCAACGAGAAAATCCATGGCCCAAACCCGTCCATGTTGCGCGATGCCCGTATCTGGCAATACCGTATTGAAAAAATAGTACCAGACGGAACAGTAGTTGATTCCGGACAATGGGTGGCCAATCTCGACCGTAGTGACCTGGAAAATAAAATGAAAGACCAGCAGCTTGAAGTAGAAAAACTGAAAACACAATACATCAAGACCCAGTTAGATACAGCCATGACCCTTCGTGATGCCCGTGACGCACTTATTAATATGAAATATTCGCTTGAAGAAAAAAAGATCATTGTTTCCCAGTCTGTTTATGAACCGCCGGCCACGCAACGGCAGGTAAAACTTGATTTGCAGAAGGCCTTGCGCACCTACAGACAAACCAAAGAGAATTATATCCTGAAAAAGGACAAAGCCAAAGCCGACATGAAAGAAGTTGAAGCAAGCCTGGGCAAAGCCGTCCGGAAAATGAACGAATTGAAAAAGCTGAGCAGTCAGTTTGTGGTGTATGCCCCCAAAGCGGGGATGGTGATCTATAAACGAAGCTGGGATGGTAAAAAACAGGGTGTCGGGGCACAAATATCCACGTGGGACAATGTGGTTGCCATTTTGCCCGACCTGAGTGCCATGAACAGCCTTACCTATGTGAATGAAATCGATATCAGCAAAGTGAAAAAGGGACAGAAGGCCATCGTCAGTACCGATGCTTTTCCCAACAAAAAATTTAATGGGGTAGTAACCGAAGTAGCCAATATGGGACAGCAGATGAGAAATTCCAATGCCAAGGTTTTTGAGGTAACCATCCAATTGGAAGGTCACGATTCTGTGTTACGTCCGGCCATGACTACCAAAAACCAAATTATTACCGACATCATCGATTCGGCACTTTATGTTCCCATCGAGTGCGTGCACAACAACGATTCGCTTAGTTTTGTTTATCTGGACCATAGAAAACAACAGGTCATAACGGGGAAAAGCAATGATGAGGATATCGTTATTCGTCAGGGATTAAAAAAGGGAGAAGAAATTTATTTGTATCCGCCCAAAGGAGCAGAAGACTGGAAACTGCATTTGTTGCCGAAAAAGCAATAAAGTTTTTTTGGCCTGATAAAATTTTGAGCGCATTAAAATCGGAATTAGCCGGTTTTCTTCCCCGATATTAAAAGATAAGCATAAATGTTTTTGATAAATTACCGGCATTGTGTTATTTTTGAATGATTTATGAATCAATAATTATCAAATTTTTTAAAAAGTATATCATTATGAAGAATTTTACATTGGCCTTGCTCCTTGTTTCATTTTTTTCGGGCATGCAGGCGGAAGCACAACAGTTTATCCGGTTAACAGCCGGAAAGAACACACAAATTAACAACATGTCTGTGAGTTATATTGCCGCATTGAGAAAATCAAGAAAGGGGGAAGATTATTACCGGATTACAGTTTCCGTTACCAACAATGGAGCGGATTATCTTCAGCTTTTTCCCAGGGCTGTCAAAACGTATGTGAAGACCGGGCACAGTGCATTGGCTTATTTTCAGTTTGTCAATGCCACAGGCAGGGGGTTTTCTGCAACCTCGGGAAAATTGTATGCACGTCCGCTTACCATGGTCGTACCCTTTAAATGTAAAAAATGTCCGCCACCTCCGCCCAACAGCAAAAAGGATCCTTATAATCATTATGTTTCCACCTATATTATTGGTACCCAGTTCAGGAATGGTTCCACTTTGTCTCATTCTTACAATATAAGGGTTCCCCAGGGAGTTGTTCCTGTTGTGCGGGTAATGGTTCGATAACATTTTCTTTATGGAAATTGACAGAACCGCGTGTGGCTCATTGATACAATAGTTGCGAGGGCAAAAAAACAGCCTGCCGGAAATTTTTCCGGCAGGCTGTTTGCGGTTAATTTACATCACCGCGGGGAGGTTAATGTTGAAAAAGCTAATTTGTGCCTGTTGATGCAACCATGGAAGCTTCAACATGCTTCGGCTGCGGCACGGATTTATGAATGGTCATTTCTTTTATCAGACGGGTATCCCCGGCATATTTATCAATAATAAATAAAATGTACCGGACATCCACCACAATGGTGCGTTGCAATTTGGGTATGTAGGCAATATCTCCGCTCATAGCTTCCCAGTTGCCATCGAAAGCCAGACCGATCAGTTCACCATTGCCATTAATGACCGGGCTTCCCGAGTTCCCGCCCGTGATATCATTGGTAGTGATAAAGTCAACATCCTGTTTTCCGTTTTGACCGTAAGGACCGTAATCTTTTTTCTTATAAAGCTCGATCAGTTTTTTGGGAACGACAAACTCGGGGTTTTTGGGGTTTTCTTTTTGCATAACACCGTATAAATGTGTCTGAAACAGATAATGTACGGCATCTCTCGGATAATAACCTTCCACTTTTCCATAGCTGTACCGCAAAGTGGAGTTGGCATCAGGATAAAAGACCTTGTCGGGCTCCATTTGCATGATTCCTTCCATGAACAGTCTTTTCCCTTTATCCAGCTTGCCTGCAGCTGCACGGTATCCTTGTGCTGCATGCATCATTTTGCCCGTATAAGCCCGGGCCAAAATGAAAGCCGGATCTTTATCCAAAGCTTTTAAGGATGGGTTGGCCAGAAAAGCTTTGGCTTTTGCCTCAGAAGTGAAGTGTGAGTGTTCAAAAACATAATTGGCTAATGCCGTGAAGTTGTCTTTGAACCTTTTCGCCAGTTTATCAAGGTATTTCGGATGCAGGTTTTCGGGGACTTTTTCAAAATACATTTTTGTCATGGCTGCGAAAACATCCCGGTCGGTAGGCATATCATAATTTTTATACGTTTTGGGAAGTTTTTGGCTCATTTTGGCAGCCATTTGTTTTATTTGGTGCCATTTTTTAGCCCTTTCTGTTTTTCCTTTGGTTTCCTTGTATTGTTTGAGCAAGCTTTCCAGTTCACTGTACCTTTGTGCAAAACCAACAAGCTGTGAACCCTGGCTGCCTGTGAGGCTGGCATAGATCAACGGTTCAATGGTTTTTGATTCGGCATGAAAGGCATCGGTCATATCCTTCATGGCTTCACCGTATTTGGCCCGGCGTTGAGGGTTTTCGCTAACCCATTTGGTAAATTTTTCATCAAATGCTTTTTTCTTGGCGATAACATGTTGTTTTTTAACGCCTCTCATTTGTCCGATAAAATATTTCCAACTATTGGCAACCATTGCATAGTTTGATGCATATTTGAGCTGTACATCGGGATTGGCATTCATATGCTTTTTCCATACTTCCAGTTTTTTACCAAAAGCTTCAATCAAAGGTGGAAAATAGTGTTCCATTCTGAATTCCAGTTCAGGGGCTGTCATATACCGGTTGGTCCTTCCGGGGAATCCCCAAACCATAGCAAAATCGCCTTCTTTAATACCATTGAGCGAAATGGGCAGATAGTATTTTGGTTTCAGCGGAACATTTTTTGGGGAATATGTAGCAGGGCTGCCATCTGGGGCCGTGTAGATGCGGAAAATAGTGAAATCACCGGTTTGGCGCGGCCACATCCAGTTATCGGTATCCCCGCCAAATTTGCCAATGGAAGATGGCGGTGCCCCTACCAAACGTACATCCCGGTATACAATGTAAACCAACATGTAATATTTGTTGCCTGCAAAATAAGGCTTGATAACAACGTTGTATTTTCCATTGTCTGAATTGGCTTTTTTGAGCCGGCTGATAATGGGATTAATCACAGCAGCCCGTTGTTGTCCGGTCATGGTGTCGGAAAGATGGGGTATAATGCTGTCGGTAACATCGGCCATACGAACAAGAATGGAGGCCGTTAACCCTTTGTTGGGCAACTCTTCTTTTTTGCTCATGGCCCAAAACCCATCTTTCAGGTAATCGTGTTTTACCGAACTGTGTGCCTGCACCGAGGCGAAACCGCAATGGTGATTGGTAAACAGTAATCCCTGGCTGGAAACGATAACGGAAGAGCAAAAGAATCCCTGCGGGTGCGGACTGTTGGACAATCCGGCAATGGCATCTTTCAGGCTGGAATGGTTTACGCTGTATATTTGTTCGGGGGTTAGTTTCAATCCCATTCGTTGCATTTCAGCAAAATTTTGCTGTAAAAGCATGGGAATCCACATGCCCTCATGTGCTTTTAGCTGGAAACCGATGGAGATCAGGACGGCTACTAAGAAGTAGGAAATTTTTTTCATGTTTGTTTTAATTGGTAAGACATTTTTTAACGTTGTAAATGCACATAAATTGTTCCGTAATTTATAATTATTTGTAAAACAATTTACTACAATGGTTTTACAAAAATCATAAAAAGGGGAGTGTTCGTTTGCGGACGATCGGTATCCTGAATCGAACAGGGGGGAGGCTTCGTGCGGATACTTTTCATATGTAACAGAACGAAAGGAAAACGGTTTAATTTTTGGGTACCTGTATCTTTGAGTTTTTGGTTAAACCTGACAATACCTGGACATTTATATTATCAGAGATACCGGTTTTTATTATCTGTTTTTTGAAGACCTGGGGAGCCGTTTCCACTTCCACGTAAGTAATCGAATCGTTTTCAAAGTGGAGCAATCCTTCCGGAATGGCTAAAACACTGTCGGCACGTTGAAGTACAATGTCGGCGTTGGCGCTGTATCCCGAGCGGATAAATTCAT
The DNA here is from genome assembly GCA_027018745.1 of Bacteroidales bacterium. GTDB lineage: Bacteria > Bacteroidota > Bacteroidia > Bacteroidales > F082 > Sulfidibacterium. The sequence goes on from JALUYM010000125.1 coordinate 9,564, forward strand.
TTTTTTTCAGTTTTACATCAGCCTGAATTTCAAATTGTACAGCGCCGTTTTCTTCCACCCCTTTGGGCGCTATCCTGGTCAATACGGCATGAAAACGGGCATTGTTAATGGCACCAATGGTAAGGATTAGCGGCATTCCTACCCTGATTTTTCCCACTTCGGTTTCATCTATTTTTCCTTTAAAGATCATATCGTTCATATCGGCAATAGTGGCGATGGTTGTTCCGGCGTTGAAATTGTTGGCTTCGATAACCTGATTGCCTATTTCCACAGGAACATCCAGCACCATACCCGAAATGGTTGAGCGGACCAACGTATTGGTGGGAGCTCCTTTTTTCTTGATCTGTCCTTCTTTGATAAGTTGCAGATTTTCTTTTGCTGTTTGAAGTTCTTCACGGGCTATGTCATATTTGGTCTGCACTGCGTCAAAATCGGACTGGGCAATTACCCCTTTTAAAAGTAATTCGTGTTGGCGGTCGTAATTTCGTTTGGCTTCTGTCAGGTTAATTTTTGCCTGATCGACCCGTGAAACGGCGTTGTTCAGATTGATCATGTTAGGAATAATCCTGATTTTGGCGATCAGATCTCCTTTCTTTACCATTTGGCCCTCCTGGACATAAAGATGGGAAATGATCCCGGAAACAACAGGTTTAATTTCGATTTCTTTTCGGGGAACCACCGAGCCCGTGGCCACCGTTTTTTTTATGATATTGGTAACAAACGGGGTTTCCGTTTTGTAAACTACAGGTTTTTCTTTTGATTTACTCCACAGATAATAAAGCGTATATCCGAAGATTCCCAGAATTACAAAAACTACCAGAATTTTAAAAAACGTTTTCATGTTCAATCGTATTTACTGTTTCTGTTATTAAATTTATTTTATTCCTTGTTTATTTTGTATTACAACTTCTCAATTTCTCAACTTCTTTTTATCACTCAACATACAACATACAACATACAACATACAACATTCCTCACTCCTCTCTCAATGCTTCCACCGGTTTAATGCTAACGGCACGGCGGGCAGGGATCATCCCCGCAAAAAGACCTGAAATAACCAGTACGCCGAGGGCTGTCAGGGCAACGTGGAAATTAACTTCCGGATGCAGGAAAAACTGCGAGTTTGCACCGCTTTTTACCATGATACTATTGATGAGTGAAAGCAGGCTGACACCGATGACCAGCCCAACATAACCGGCAACGGTCGTTAGTGTTACCGATTCCAAAACAATTTGTGAAATAATGTTCATGGGTGTGGCTCCCAATGCGCGTTTCACCCCGATTTCGCGCGTGCGTTCTTTCACGATGATAAGCATGATGTTTGAAACGCCGATGATGCCTGCCAGCAAAGTTCCGATGCCCACTATCCATATCAGGCCGTTGATGCCGGTAAAAAGTCCGGTCATTTTTTTAAATTGTTTTTCTACATTGAAATGGCCTATGGCCTGGGTATCTTTGGGGTTAATGTGATGGATCTTTTTCATGAGTGCTATGACCTTGGCTTCCGTTACGGTGGCGGGCACGTTGTCTTTGGAAGTGATGGCAAACCAAAAGACTTTGTTTCCGTAATTGAATGTACGCTGCATGCTGGTGAAGGGCAGAAAAATACTGCTGTTTTCGCGGTCGGCCTGCCCCCCTTTTTTCTTTGATTTAAATGTTCCGATCACTTCAAAATAAACACCCTGTATGCGGATGTATTTGCCAATAGGGTTAACTCCGTTTTTGAAAAGGCCGTTTACCACATCTTTGCCTATGACGGCAACTTTCCGGTAATGCTGTACATCGCTCAGGTTAAGAAAACGGCCGGTAACCAGGTCCACGGGGTCAATTTTCATGTAAACGGGATAGTCGCCGTATATGGTGTAACCTCCCGATTCTTTTCCGTAAACCACATTGTTTGCTCCCCCGTAACCGCCTCCCTGAAGCCTGGGGGCCAGATACTTCACATCGGGTACATTTTCTTTGATGGCTTTAATATCGCTGTTGGTGAAGTTGAAACTTCTTCCTCTTTTAAATCCCTGATACGGCATGGAAGTGCGTTGAGCCCACATAAAAAAGCTGTTGGTGGCAAAATCACCAAACCCTTGATATACGGCGTTTTGTAATCCCTTTCCCGATCCCAGCATGATCACCAGCATAAAAATACCCCAAAATACGCCGAAAGCGGTAAAAAAGGTTCGGACCGGATTCTTTTTCAAAGCGGTCCATATTTCCTGCCAGTTATCCAGATCAAATATATTCATGGTTAGTAATGCTCATTTCGTCATTTGTTAATTTGTCATTCGCTGCGCTGTCAGACAGTTGTCAGGCACTTATTATTCATTGTTCGACGGTTGTCAATATTTCTATTTTTCATTTCTCAATTTCTTTTCGTTTCTTCTTCATTTATCATTCATCGTTCATCATCCCTCACTCGTCCCGCAGGGCATCAATCGGTTTAATGGACGCTGCATTTTTCGCGGGAATAAATCCTGCAATAGCCCCGGCAATTACCAGTAATGCCATGGCTATTAAAGCAATAGAAAGGTTGGCCTGAGGATTTCTAAAAAAATCGGTCGGGGGCATGTATTTGTTAACCAGCTCCAGTAACCCCACTCCTGCCATAAGGCCAAGGTATCCTGCCAGGCTGGTAATGACCACCGATTCCAGTAAAATGAGCCCGATAATCGAACGCGGTGTTGCGCCCAGCGCTTTGCGAATACCGATCTCTTTGGTACGTTCTTTTACCACGATCATCATGATATTACTGACACCTACAATACCAGCTATGATGGTACCAATGCCAATGATCCAGATAAAAATCCGGATACCGAGAAAGAGGTTCATTACCTTTTCATAATCTGCCAGGTTGTTAGAAATGTGGATGGCGCGACGGTCGGCTGGGTCAAAATGATGGGCTCTGGCAAATTCGTAACGTACCTCTTTTTCGATTTGTTTAGTTTGTGCCAAAGTGGCATTTCCCACGGTAAAAGCAATTTGGTCCAGCCTGTTTCCGCCGTTAAAAACCCGTTGGGCAGTGCTTACCGGGATAAAGACTTTTCGTATTTCTCCGTTTCCGCCTGCTGCTTTAAAAACACCGATTACTTCAAACGGAATATCACCTATTTTAACATATTTCCCTATGGGGTTTGCACCATGTTTGAACAGGTCTTTATCAACTGCATTTCCAATGACAACCACCTTGCTAAAGTGTTCCAGGTCCATCCTGTTCAAAAAACGGCCTTTTGTTATGATGGTGTTTTCAATGAATCGGTGAGCAGGGTCTACCGCCCGGATGCTGTATGATCCATAATTATTCTTGTAGCTTATGGTTTTGCTGCCTACACGGGAACGTCCTGAAATATGGTTGATGCGACTGTCAAGATTTTTGGTGCGGATGTAATCTGCGTTGGTAAATTGGATCTTTCGTCCGGCGTTCATGCCCTGGTAAGGTTTGGTGGTAAGTCCCTGATATATCCATAAACTGTTGGTAGCATCGTTGGCAAACTGGTGTTGTACCCCGTTTTGGAGTCCCTGCCCCGATCCGAGCAATATTATCAGCATAAAAATACCCCATGCGACGCTGAAGCCGGTTAAAAACGTACGCAACTTGTTTTTGTTGATGGTACTGAATATCTCCTGCCATTTGTCTCTGTCGATGATCATACGACCGCTGCTTCTTCTTCAACAAGGGTTTCGAAAACTTTTTGTTTGGTTTCGGTGCTAATGGCATCATTTTCAATACGGCCGTCTTTCAGGTGAATAATGCGGTCGGTTTGTTCAGCTATATCCTGTTCGTGGGTGACAATGATCATGGTAATCCCCTCGTGGTTGATTTGCCGCATCAGTTCCATCACTTCCATGGATGTTTTGGAATCAAGGGCGCCGGTAGGTTCGTCAGCCAAAATAACTTTGGGCCGGGTAATGAGTGCCCGTGCAATGGCAAGCCGCTGTTTTTGCCCTCCCGAAAGCTCATTGGGCAAATGTTCTGCCCAAGGTCTTAATCCCATCTTTTCAAGGTACTCCAGAGCTTTCTTGTTCCGTTTTTTGCGGGGTATTTTTTGGTAGTAGAGCGGAAGTGCAACATTTTCCATGGCATTTTTAAAAGGAATCAGATTGAATGACTGAAAAACAAAACCCAACATTTTATTGCGGTAAAAAGCGGCCTTTTTCTCACTCAGTCCTTTTATAAGGGTTTTGTCGAGAAAATATTTTCCTTCATCGTAATTGTCGAGGATACCTATAATATTCAGTAACGTGGATTTTCCCGATCCGGAAGATCCCATAATAGAAACCAGTTCCCCTTGTTTTATATGCAAATCAATGCCTTTTAAAACATGGAGTTTGTTTTTCCCCATCCGGTAACTTTTATGTATATTTTCAAGCCGTATCATGCTTTTTTGTTTTAAATGAATACATAAGTATCAGGAATTGTGCCATGAAATTAAACGGGTTGATATTCAGAATACAATGAATGTTTCCGTTGGGTTTTGTTTTTGCTTAAAAACAGGGGAAGTGTTCGTCTGCTTCACACAAGTGTGCGATTCCGGTCAGGAAAGCAATGTGCTTACCAAGCCACTGGAGAGATGGAAAGTTTATCCCATAGAATCTTTCCCCTTTTCAATTTCTGTAGGCTCATTGACGGATTATCCTTATTTTCGCTTCCTGTTATGAACACAAAGATTTACATTGTCCTGGTAGCCGGGGGAAAAGGCCTGCGTGTGGGAAGCCATGAGCCAAAGCAGTTTCTTTTGGTTGCCGGCCGGCCTTTGCTTATGCATACTTTTGATGCTTTTTCCAAATTTTACGGGAAAGCCGAATTCCTGTTGGTTCTTCCCGAACTGGAAATCGGCCGGTGGAAACATTTGTGTGCAGAGTATGATTTTTTTGTTCAGCATCAGATCGTGGAAGGCGGCCCTACCCGGTACCATTCGGTGAAAAATGCATTGTCCCTGATAAGGGATAATGGCTTGGTATTTATTCATGATGCCGTTCGCCCACTGGTCAGCGAACAAACCATAAACGATTGTTTTCAGGTGGCGAGCATTCATGGAACAGCCGTACCTGTCACGCAGGTGACCGACTCGCTGCGGCAGGTGGAAAACGGCATTAGCCAGGCGGTAGACCGCAACAAATACAGGCTGGTACAAACTCCGCAGGTTTTCCGGTCTGAAATATTGAAAAAAGCATATCTGCAAGCTTATCACGATACGTTTACCGATGATGCCTCCGTGGTGGAAAATACAGGACAGCCCTTGCATCTTGTGGAAGGCAATGCTGATAATATTAAAGTTACACGCCCCGGTGACCTGGGTTTTGTAGAAGCGGTACTCTCTGCCCGCCCGTAAACCTTATATCATGATTTGCGCTTTAATAAAACCGCGTTCATCATCAACTGGTTATTGATTTTATAAATTTCTTCCATTTCCTTTTCCGTGCAATCATAAAGGATTTTCATTTCAGTATCGCGTTTGTCCATATCAGTAATGTTTAAAATACCGGTCACTTTTTGTGTTCCTGCTGTTCCTATCCACACATCCAGTTCCTCGCCATCGGTAGAGATGGTATTTTTTACATAGCCATAGTCGTAAGGGTACACAAATTCGGTAAACCTTTGATGCCTGCTGCCTTTGGGACGGTCAACAAAGATTCCCTTTTCCCGAATGATTTCATCCAGGCTTTTCCAAAAAGCTTCGTTGCTACGGTAAAGATTATTCATGGTCAGGATTATCTGGACAAATATCTGTTTTTCCATTCAAACGGGAAAAGGCCCCGAAAAGCGACATAAGTAATATACAGTGGATAAACCGGCTCTAAAGCAAAAACATAAGGCAAGAGGTATCGCTTGCGCGAGAACCGGCAGAAAGCAAAAAGCAAAGGAAAGTCAATTAGTGTTTTTAATATGATAAACAAAAAATAAATGATAAAAAACCAGGGGACAAAAAAGCCGGCTATCAGTACTACAGAAAGCAGAAAATTAAAAAGGAAAATGGAATACGAGACCAACAATGCCCAAGATTGTGTGTAGGCCCTTGCTTTGGATCCCCAGCGTATACGCTGCAAAAGAAAAGCTTTCAGGTTTTCGGGCGTGGAAGTATGTACAATGGTTTTTTCGTTTTTGATAAATTCAATAGCATTTCTGCCATATTCCCGCCTGACATAATGAATGAAAAACACATCGTCGCCTGAAGCAAATCCGGTATTCATTGCATGATCCTCTGCATCGATATAAACCTGTTTTTCAAAAGCCATGTTCGCTGCATTTCCCATAAAAGGCAATCCCAGTCCTGTAGAGCCGGCACCCGAAGCCACCAGACTGATAAAATCCAGTGAAAAAAGTTTTTTTAAAAAGGTGTTTTCCCTGCCGTAAACCACCGGACCGAGAATGAGCCTGGATTTTTTTTCCTCGTACAAAGTTACTATCTCGGTAAGCCAGTTTTTTGTCGGGATACAATCGGCGTCGGTGGTGACGATCAGTTTGCCCCCGGCCTGAAGGATTCCTGTCCGCAAAGCTGCTTTTTTCCCTGTTTTTTTCGTGTCGATAATTCGGATATGATTAACATGGTTTTCCCGGATGAGGTTTTCAATCAATATTTTTCCATTGTCGTCAGAATGATCATCCACAAGGATTATTTCAACAAGATCAGCAGGATAAGTCTGTTCACAAAGCGCTTTAATCAATGTTTTTAAAGAAGCTGCTTCATTGCGAAAAGGGATGACAACACTTACCGGTGTTGACAAATCCCTGAGCGAA
>JALUYM010000126.1 GCA_027018745.1 Bacteroidales bacterium
GTATCTGGGAAAAACTCTTCGTCCTGCCCGAAGATACCATCGTTTATCCGGGACACGGCCCTGATACAATTATAAGTCAGGAAAAATTGCACAATCCTTTTGTAACCATTGGCATGGAATAAATGGACCTACCAGGCAAAGACCATATCTATCTGGCCCCTTTTCAGGGTATTACCACCCATGTTTTCCGGGAAGTTTATACAAGATATTTTACCGGAACGGACAAGCTTTTTACTGCTTTCTTTTCGGGAATTCAGTCTTCCAAAAGTTTACGCTCAAGGCAAAAAGAGCTGGAAAAAACACACCATAACGGTGTTCCGGTGGTTCCCCAAATCCTTAGCAAAGAGGGTGATGAAATATTGCTTTTCGGAAAACTTTGCCATGAACTGGGTTTCCAGGAGATCAACTGGAACCTGGGTTGCCCTTTTCCGCGGGTAGCAAGGAAAATGCGGGGTTCCGGATTGTTGCCTTACCCCGTGAAGATTGAAGAAATCCTGGATAAAGTCATGCCGGTATTGCCTTTGAAACTTTCGATAAAATGCAGGCTTGGATATTACTCACCGGAAGAAATAATTGCCTTGTTGCCTGTGTTCGACAGGTTTCCCCTTTCTGAAATCATTGTGCATGCCCGCCTTGGCAAACAAATGTACAAAGGCAGTGTAAACACGACTGCTTTTGAAAAAATACTGCTACGTACCACGCACCAGATCGTTTATAACGGCGATATTTTTACCGGGGAAGATTTTCGAAAAAGAAAACAACAATTTCCACAGATAAAACGCTGGATGACAGGCCGTGGCCTGCTGGCCAACCCATTCCTGCCCCAACTGATCAAGGAAAAGAAACCATTGGATGAACCACAATCGGTTATACGAAAATATGCCGATGATCTGTATTATGCTTACCGCAAAAATTTTAACGACAGCCTGCGATCCCTCAACCTTATGAAAGAGTGGTGGAGTTATCTTTCCCTTTCGTTTGATCACCCCGAAAAAGTGTTTGGAAAAGTGAAAAAAACCAAATCATTTAATGACTATGAAGAGGCGGTAAATGCCGTTTTCGAGACTCATGAATGGACAGGAAAAGGCATGAAAACAAACAGGACAGAATAAAGCTTCCTGTTTAAGAAATAATTATTCTTTCGTTTGTCATTTCCGGAACCACATTCAAAATACCTTTCTGCAGACAATAATCCACATCTCCTCCAAAACCGTTGCGTTTCAATAAATTAAGGTGGTAACAATCCTTTAAAAGAATCGCCAGGTTACCATTGTCGTTATGAAATGCTTTGAGCAAAGTAATGGCCATATCAGAGAGTTCGACCTTTTTTCTCTTCCCCATTTCATCCATAAAAAGCGCTGCACACATGGCATCGTCCATTGAAAAATTATTATTGGTCCCTGCACAAACCAACACCGCCTCATTCCATTCCAAACATCTTTCAACCAATGCATTCATGTTTAAGAAAGCACCTATGACAATTTCTGTGGCCTGTTGTAAACGGTTGAGGGCATGGGTTCCGTTGGATGTGGTAAATACCAGTGTTCTGCCTTCCACACGACTGCGGGTGTAATCTTGTGGCGAATTGCCGAGATGGAACCCATCAATAATTTTGGTATCGCGCTCACCGCAAAGTAAAACTTCTTCGCCGGAAAGTTCATTGGCTTTTTGTTGTGCATCCTCCACGGAAATAACCGGAATAAATGCCCTGGCACCATTGGCCAGCGCGGTTATCATCACCGACGAAGCGCGCAATACATCAATCACTACCACATGCCTGTTTTGGATCAGGTCGGGGCGTATGGTAGAAGCATAAGGGATAACATCAATTCTCATGGAACAAAAATACGTGCTTTTTTCTTGTTGGCCATACCGTTTCCTTTGTTTCTGTCCCACTGGTTTTTTCTATCTTTGCTGCTCTAAACAAAAGCACATGAACGACAGTAAAATCAGGGTGCGGTTTGCCCCCAGTCCCACCGGCCCCCTGCATATCGGCGGAGTGCGGACAGCATTGTACAATTACCTTTTCGCCAGAAAAAACAAGGGAAAGTTTATTCTTCGCATCGAAGATACAGATCAAACACGGTTTGTCCCGGGAGCAGAAGAATACATTATCGAAGCCCTTGACTGGTGCGGTATCAGATTTGATGAAGGTGTGAGAGAAGGCGGGGATTACGGCCCATACAAACAATCGGAACGCAAAGCCATGTACCGCAAATATGCCGAACAACTCGTCGCTTCGGGATATGCATATTATGCTTTTGATACGGCAGAGGAACTGGCTGATATGCGTAAAAAATCTGAAGCCGTTAAAAAAACTTTTATTTACAACGCCGACATGCGGCATCAATTGAAAAATTCCCTGACACTGCCCGGGGAAAAGACGAAAAAACTGCTCGAAACAAAAACACCTTATGTTATACGTTTTAAAATTCCCCAGGAAAGGAGCATAAAAATAAACGATTTGGTCCGTGGAGAAATAAAAGTCCGTTCACAAGTACTGGACGACAAGGTCCTGTTCAAATCAGACGGCATGCCTACGTATCATTTGGCCAATGTTGTGGACGATCATTTTATGAAAATCAGTCATGTTATCCGCGGTGAGGAATGGTTGCCTTCGTTGCCGTTGCATGTTTTGTTGTACGAAGCATTTGGCTGGGACAAACCGCAATTTGCCCATCTGCCGTTGTTGCTTAAACCCGATGGAAAAGGAAAACTGAGCAAACGCGATGGTGACCGGTTGGGATTTCCTGTTTTTCCGTTGCAATGGATTGATCCGAAAACAGGAGAAAAGACCAGTGGCTATCGCGAAGAGGGTTATTTTCCCGAAGCGTTTATCAATATGTTGGCCTTACTGGGATGGAACCCTGGCGATGAACGTGAAATCTTCAGCCTGGATGAAATGACACAGGTTTTTTCCCTTGAACGCGTAGGAAAATCGGGTTCACGATTTGATCCGGAAAAAGCCAAATGGTTCAATCATCAATATATGCTGAAAAAAAACAACCGTGAACTGGCGCAAATGTTCATGCCCCTTCTCAAAAATCACGGTATTATAGCTGATACTGAATATGTTGAAAAAGTTGTATCACTGGTTAAAGAACGGGCTCATTTTGTTCACGAACTTTGGGACCAGGCAGATTTCTTTTTCAAAGCTCCGGAATCTTATGACCCGAAAGCGGTAAAAAAACGCTGGAAACAGTTTTCTTATGACCAAATAACAGCATTAAAAACCCTGCTTGCCGGGATAGATGATTTTTCTCCAGAAAACACGGAAGCAGCGGTCAAAAAGTGGTTGGAAGAAAACGGATATGGCATGGGTGCTGTACTGAACGCTTTTCGCCTGCTGATTGTAGGCACCCTGAAAGGGCCACACCTGTTCGATATCATTGCACTGATAGGCCAGGAAGAAACTTTACGGCGCCTGGAAACAGGCCTGCACGAACTGGGCAGAAAAGAGTAATACTAAAATCAGCCAAAAACAAAAAAATATGTCTGTTATCGCATTAGAAGGAATGGAATTTTTTGCCTACCACGGTTGTTTTAAAGAAGAACAGATCATTGGTACCAAGTTCCGTTGCGATTTGTACCTCGAAGTGGACACAACCAAAGCCGAGCAAACAGATAACCTTAACGATACGGTTAATTATCAGAATGTTTACCGGATACTGGAAGCTGAAATGGCCATAAAATCGAAACTGCTGGAACATGTTGGACGACGTATCCTGGAAAAGATCAAAGAAAAATTTCCTCAGGTAAAACACACACGCCTGATTATCCGAAAACTCAATCCTCCGCTGGGGGGAAAAGTGGACTTTGTCAGTGTAGAGCTAAAAAGTTAACGGGTTCCCGGGCTTTATGCAACTGTCAAAATGGGAACAGGTTCTGCCATTACTACTTTTGGCATTTGATTTGATAAAGAAACAACTCAATCAATTTGAAATTTAAAAAATTCATTATATGGAAACGACCAAATGTTTGATCATAGGTTCCGGTCCTGCCGGATACACTGCAGCAATTTATGCCTCACGTGCTGACTTGAAACCCATTGTTTACCAAGGCATGGAACCTGGCGGGCAGCTTACCACTACGACGGAAGTAGACAATTTTCCCGGTTATCCGGAAGGAATTGAGGGCCCTAAAATGATGGAAGACATGCAAAAACAAGCCGAGCGTTTCGGTGCTGATATCCGATGGGGCGTAGTGACCAGTCTGGAGACAACAGAACGCCCTTTTAAGGCAAAAGTAGATGACGGAACTGAATTATTGGCAGAAACTGTCATTATCGCTACCGGTGCCACGGCAAAATATCTCGGACTGGAATCTGAAGAAAAGTTCAAGGGCGGAGGCGTTTCGGCCTGTGCTACCTGCGATGGGTTTTTCTACAAAGGAAAAGATGTGGCTGTCGTTGGCGGAGGCGACACAGCTGCCGAAGAAGCCACTTATCTCGCTAACTTGTGCCGTAAAGTCTATTTGATCCATCGCCGTGACCAGTTACGGGCTTCCAAAGCCATGCAGAAAAAGGTTCTGGAAACACCTAACATAGAAGTATTGTGGAACCATGAAGTCAAAGAAATCGTAGGGGAAGTACAAGGATTTACCAAAGCCCTGAACGGGGCCATTCTGGTAAACAACAAAACCGGAGAGGAGAAAAAAATTGATATCGAAGGTTTCTTTGTAGCCATTGGCCATAAGCCCAATACCGATATTTTCAAGGGAAAACTGGATATGGATGATACCGGTTATTTAATAACAAAACCCGACTCCACTGCTACGAACGTTCCGGGTATTTTTGCTGCCGGCGATGTTCAGGACAAGCATTACCGTCAGGCCATCACAGCTGCCGGAACAGGTGCCATGGCTGCCATTGAAGCCGAAAGATTTTTGGGATAAACAGATTGCTTCTCCGTTTCTCCGGACTTATAAATCCGAAGCTTTTTAAGCTTTGGGATTTAAAATCCTTTGCCTTAGTACAAACTCAAGCTTCCGGGTTACAAATCCGAAAGGGGGGCAGGAGTTTGTTTTCGGCTTCCGGTTTTTCCTGAAAAAGAAGAAACCTTACCTTTGCCGCAAAAAAGCATGGCCCTCGGCAACAGAGAAAAACGGATTGTGACTGTTTCAAAGGTAGCAGTATGGGGCAATGCCTTTCTTTCTGTTTTAAAAATCGTGGTCGGGCTCATGGCCGGCAGCCTCGCCGTATTAGCAGATGGCATCGATTCCGCATCCGATGTACTGACTTCGGTGATAACCCTTATTACAGCCCACATCATAGCCCGTCCTCCCAACCCGAAATATCCTTTTGGATACAACAAAGCCGATACCCTTGCTTCAAAGATCCTGGCATTTATCATTTTTTTTGCCGGGGCACAACTTGCTATTTCCACCTTTGGAAAACTAATCCATCCCGCACCACGGGCCATTCCCAAAACTATTGCCATCTACATAGTCATCATATCCATTATCGGAAAGCAACTGCTGGCATTGTACCTGAAAAAAGCAGGAAAATCGGAGCAAAGCGGCATGCTGATTGCCAATGCCAAAAACATGCAGAGCGATGTACTGATCTCTTTTTCCGTTTTGATCGGCCTGACGGCTACTTTTATTTTTAAAATGCCCATACTCGATGTACTCACCGCTTTTGCCGTAAGCGCCTGGATCATGTTTATTGCATTGAAAATATTTATCGAATCGGGCAGGGATTTAATGGATGGGGTAGATGATGTGGAAATATACAAAAAGGTGATTGCAGCCTGTTCCAAAGTAAAAGAGGTTTCCCATCCGCACCGCATACGCGTCAGGAAACTCGCTCATCTGTATATTGTTGCCCTCGATATTGAATTGCCTGGTAACCTATCCCTGCAGGATGCACATGCCAAAAGCCATGAGGTGGAAAAGGCGATCAGGCAAGAAATAAAAAATATTTACGATGTACTGATCCATATTGAACCATATGGCAACATGGATAACGATGAAGCTTTTGGTATTTCAGAAAACAATTTATAAAACCAGGCTATTTCCTAACGATCAACACCGGTATATTCACTTTGTGGCGGACTTTTTCGATGGTAGTCCCAAAAAGCAGGTCTTTAAACCAACCGTGACCATGTGCCCCCAAGATAAGCAGATTGGCACCGAACTCTTTTGCAAATTCGGGAAGCAGTACTTTCGGATTACCATATCCCACCCGCGTATCAGCTTTAAATCCCATTTTGCTGATCCGTGCAACAAATTTTCGCAATCGCTCGCTGTCGTCCTCTGTTTCCAGATCGTTGGTTTCATCACCAAATACCAGGGCTGCCGCACTTTCCACAACATGAACAAAAAGAAATTCGGTTTCATGATTTCCCAGGGCAAGTGCATGTTTCATAACCGCACCATCAGCAGCAGAAAAATCCAGTGCTACCATGATTTTACGGTATAAAGGCTTTGTCGTCAATTGCAACTCGGGAATCCCCGAATGAATAAAATTACTCTTTTTAATCTTTGCTTTTTTTACTATGGGGAAAAGGACAAGATAAAGCATCAAAAGAATCAACACTGCGACAAGCGGAACGACCAGAAGCGATAAAAGCAGGGGATAATGAGTCTGGGCAAACCAAAGATGCAGCTCTTCGAAGACCAGTTTTATGTTTAAAGTGATGATGATCAGGGCAATCAGCCAGGAAATTATTTTCAGGGGAAGTTTTATGACAAATTTACCCATGGATGTTTTGTCGCTGACAAAGTGGACCAAAGGAACAACAGCAAAACCCAACTGCATACTCAACACCACCTGACTGAGTACCAGTAATTTACCCGTGTAACTTTCTCCGAAATACAATAAGGTAACAATAGCCGGGATAATGGCCAGCGACCGGGTAATCATACGTCTGGCCCAGGGCTGGATACGAAAATTGATGAAGCCTTCCATAACAATCTGTCCCGCCAATGTCCCGGTAAGCGTAGAGCTTTGTCCAGAGGCAATCAGGGCAACAGCAAATAAAATGGCAGCCCATTTTGTCCCCATCAATGGGGATAGAAATTTGTAGGCATCTTGTATTTCCGTCACATGAAACATTCCTGCCTGATAAAAAGTTGCCGCTGCCAGGATTAAAATGGCAGCATTGACAAAAAAAGCCATATTTAAAGCTACTGTAGAATCTAAAAAATTAAACCGCAGCGCACTGCGAATATCCACACGGGTACGCTTAAAATTCCGGGTCTGTACCAGAGAAGAATGCAAATACAGATTATGTGGCATCACAGTAGCCCCTATGATGCCAATGGCAATGTAAAGAGCAGAGCTGTTGGGGATATTAGGGATAAAACCCCTGGCCAGTTCTGTCATATCGGGTTTTGCAAAAACCATTTCCACAAAAAAAGCCAAACCGATGACCCCTACGAGTGCCAGGATAAAAGCTTCCATTTTTCTCATTCCTTTGTTTATAAGAAAAAGCAAAATGAAAGTATCCGTAAAAGTTAGCAGGACGCCCCAGATCAGTGGAATATGAAATAATAATTGCAATCCGATGGCCATTCCCACCACTTCCGCCAGGTCAGTGGCGATGATAGCCACCTCGGCCAACAGATACAAAATGAAATTGACAGGTTTCGAATATGTTTCCCTACAAGCCTGTGCCAGGTCGCGGCCACGGACCACACCAAGACGGACACTCAGGCTTTGCAACAAGAGCGCCATGATGTTCGACATAAGCAACACCCAGATGAGCTGGTAGCCGAATTGGCTGCCACCAGCAATGTCAGTGGCCCAGTTACCCGGATCCATGTAACCCACGCTGATGAGGTAAGCCGGTCCCATAAAAACAATGAGCTTTCTGAACATGCCGGTCTTTCGGGTGGTATCAACAGAAGCATGAACTTCTTCCAGCGATTTTTTCTCTTTTCTCATAGCTTGTGATATGCCCGTATGCTGGCGGACAGTTTTCAAAAATACAAAAATTGTAACCGCTTTCCGGCTTTCTCTTTTCAGATCGAATAAGACCTGAAAAGTGGGGGTACATTTGCCTCCCAACCGCTTCGGGCATCCACCGGTTCGGGCGTCCACCGGTTCGGGTATCCACCGGTTCGGGCGTCCACCGGTTCGGGCGTCCACGCCCGAACCCGAAGGGGCATAAAAAAAGCCCGTCGCTACCGACAGGCCTTTTTTAAAAGATTATGTTGCAGGCATTAAAGCGTTTTAACATCCACTGCATTTAGACCTTTTCTGCCTTCTTTCAAGCCGAATTCTACTGTATCGCCTTCACGAATCTCATCGATCAAACCCGATGCATGTACAAAATACTCTTCTCCAGAGTCATCTTCAATAATAAATCCGAATCCTTTTGATTCGTTGAAGAATTTTACTGTTCCTTTTTTCATTGTGTAATAAATTGTAATATAAATAATTAATTGTTGCAAAAGTACGTCTTAATTCCGTGTGCCCGACGTTTTGTAAAAATAAATTTCCGGAAAGCCGGATGAAGGGGGCGGGCCGGCGCACAGGCTTTCACGGGCCATTCGCTGTAGTCCTCGCCCGGCGGTGCGCTCAGCTAAAATGCCTGCCGGGCGCTCCCCTGTCGCGTCGGCTGCATAAGCTTCGCCTGCCCCGCCGTGCTCCGGGCTGCCGCTGCTGTCCCTGCCGCTTCAGGTCGAACCCGGCCTGAAATGTCAGGTTCCACAGTCCTGACCGGAGTGTCAGGACGGCTCTCCCAATTGCCCATGGATTCATCCATGGGCTAAAGGGCATAAAAAAAGCCCGTCACTTCAGACGGGCCCTTGTGTTTAAAAAGTTCGTGCAAAAAATTAAATCACTTTAACATCTATTGCGTTTAAACCTTTTCTGCCTTCTTTTAAGTCAAATTCCACTTCATCACCTTCGTGGATTTTGTCGACTAAACCTGAAATGTGTACAAAGTACTCATTTTTTGAATCTTCTTCAATAATAAATCCGAACCCTTTTGATTCGTTGAAGAATTTCACTGTTCCTTTTTTCATTGTGTAATAAAATAATAATTAAAATAATGCACAAAAGTACTTCTAATTCGAATGCAGAATACATTTCAAAAAGTTTTTTTTAAAATTATTCTAAATTCGGATCATCTTTCCCTTCTATCAAGTAACTATTATTGATGTTTTCTTATTGGTTATTAACAAATTAAGCTTTTAATCCTTCTCACCGAAACCATTTGGTGTACAAGAAGAAAAATTCATATTTCTAAGATAGGAACAAGCATTTTCTATATTTGCATTTGTTTTCCTCTAAGTCCTTATCCATGATTTATTTTTATTCTTCCGATCGGCGGCAATATTTTGTTGTTGAGACGGATAGCAAATTATCGGTATCAGATCACCGAAAGTTAAACTGGCTTTTTGGCCAAACCAAATTATGTTCCGGTCAGCAAAAAGAAGGCCTTTATCTTGGTCCCCGCCGTGAAATGATTACCCCATGGAGTACGAATGCAGTGGAAATCACCCAAAACATGGGGATTAAAAACATATCCCGGATTGAAAGGTTTTTGAAAACCGACCATTCTGATGTTTCCTATGATCCTATGCTGCAGCAGCTTTATGAAAGACTGGATCAACAGGTCTTTCATATCGAAAAACAGCCGGACCCCATCCGGTTCATCCATGATATTGAACTTTATAACAAACAGGAAAGCCTCGCCCTGAGCGAGGAAGAAATTGCGTATCTCAATGAAGTAAGCCAAAAGCTGAACCGAAAACTAACTGATTCAGAAGTTTACGGTTTTGCACAAATCAACTCGGAACATTGCCGGCATAAAATTTTTAACGGTATTTTTATCATTGATGGACAAAAAATGCCCGACAGCTTGTTTGCATTAATAAAAAATACCGCGAAAGCCAGTCCCGACCGGATTGTCTCCGCCTACAAAGACAATGTGGCTTTTATAGTGGGCCCGAAAATACAACAGTTTGCCCCTGCAAGGCAGGACCGTCCCGATTTTTTTGAAATACGTGAAATTTCTTCTGTATTGTCACTGAAAGCAGAAACCCATAACTTTCCCACTACTGTTGAACCTTTTAACGGAGCAGCAACCGGTAGCGGGGGCGAAATACGCGACCGTATGGCCGGAGGCAAAGGAAGTATTCCTTTGGCCGGAACAGCTGTTTACATGACAGCTTATCCCCGGCTTGAAAAAAGACGTCCCTGGGAAACACAAATAAAACCACGTCCATGGCTCTATCATGCCCCTGATGAAATTTTGATAAAAGCTTCCAATGGCGCTTCCGATTTTGGAAACAAATTCGGCCAGCCGCTCATCAATGGCAGTTTGTATACTTTCGAGCATATAGAAAACGGGAAAACACTTGCTTACGACAAAGTGATTATGTTGGCCGGCGGAGTAGGTTTTGCCAACGAAAAAGACAGTCAGAAAGAAATTCCGGAGCTGGGCGATGTTATTGTGGTGCTCGGCGGAGATAACTACCGTATCGGCATGGGCGGTGGCGCCGTTTCTTCTGTGGATACGGGAAAATATGGTCAGGGAACAGAATTGAATGCAGTGCAACGTGCCAACCCGGAAATGCAAAAAAGGGTGGCAAATGCCATCCGCGCTTTGGCAGAAGCCGAGAGAAACCCCATCGTTTCCATTCACGACCACGGTGCCGGTGGACATCTCAACAGCCTTTCCGAACTGGTGGAAGATACCGGAGCAGTGATAAAAATAGGAAAACTTCCTATCGGCGATCCCACACTTTCTTTTAAGGAGATTCTGGGCAACGAGTCACAAGAGCGCATGGGACTGATCATAAGGAAAAAAGATTTACCACTGCTGGAAGATGTTGCTGCCCGTGAAAGAGCCCCGCTGTTTAAAGTTGGTGAAGTAAAAACTGACCACCGGCTGGTTGTGGAAGATGACAACGAGCATGTCTGCCCGGTAGACCTAAAACTGGAGTACCTTTTTGGGAAACCACCCCGTACCGTATTGCATGATACCCGTCAATCCGTTGTGTTGAAAAAAATAACTTACGATGCCTCAAAATTTGAGGAATACCTTAAGAATGTTTTGCGTTTAGAAGCGGTTGCCTCAAAAGACTGGTTAACCAACAAGGTGGACCGTTCGGTAACAGGGCGTGTGGCCATGCAACAATGTGCCGGGCCACTACAACTGCCATTGAACAATCTGGGGATTATGGCATTGGATTATCAGGGAAAAAAAGGGATTGCCACTGCAATAGGACATGCCCCGGCAGCAGCATTGGCTAATGTTTCGGCAGGTTCACGGCTGTCTATTGCCGAAGCCCTTACCAATCTGGTTTGGGCACCCATTGAGGGTGGGTTAAGCGGTGTGTCGCTCAGTGCCAACTGGATGTGGCCGGCGCGCAACCCGGGGGAAAATGCCCGGCTTTATGATGCTGTCCGGGCTGCAGGCAATTTTGCCACGGCGCTGGGAATTCCCATTCCTACCGGCAAAGATTCCCTCTCCATGACTCAAAAATATAACAAAGGAAAAGTGGTATATGCCCCGGGAACAGTAATTATTTCAGCTGTGGGCGGAGTGACCAACATACGGAAAGCATTGGGCCCGGTCGTTAAAACAATACCGGGAACAAAAATATGGTACATTGATTTTTCCCTTTCCAAATACGGGCTGGCCGGCAGCAGTTTTGCCCAAACCCTGAACCTGGTGGGCAAAGAGTGCCCGGATATACAGGATGCAACATATTTTATACACACTTTTAATGTTTTGCAACAGCTGATAGAAGAAGGAAAAATCATGGCGGGACACGATGTTTCCGCCGGCGGACTAATTACTACCCTGCTGGAAATGAACTTTGCAAACACAGAAGCCGGAATGGAAATCTTTTTAGATGCATTTGAAGAAAAGGATTTTATCCGGCTGATGTTCAGTGAAAAACCGGCAGTAGTCATTCAGGTGAAAGATGAAAAAGCAGTAGAAAAAGTTTTTCGTGATACCGGCATTGTTTTTTATCCGTTGGGTGAGATGATAACAGAACGCAAATTAAAACTTCATCATAAAAGTAAAAATTATGAATTGGACATTGCCAGTTTCCGGGATATCTGGTATGAAACATCTTATTTGTTTGACAAAAAACAAACGGCTTTACCCGCAGCCGGTTCCCGATTAAGGAATTTTAAAAGGCAGGACCTGCAATTTCATTTCCGCAGGAACTTTTCCGGCAGGCTGAAAGATATCACAGGAAATACTGTCCGAAAAGAATCCCCTGTGGCAGCCATTATTCGCGAAAAAGGGGTTAACGGTGATCGTGAAATGGCTTATGCCCTTTATCTGGCAGGTTTCCGGGTAAAAGATGTACATATGACCGACCTGATATCGGGCAGGGAAGATTTGACAGAGGTTGGCTTTTTGGTCTTTGTGGGCGGCTTCTCCAATTCAGATGTGTTAGGATCGGCCAGGGGATGGGCCGGTGCATTTTTATACAACGAAAAAGCAAAAAAAGCCCTGGATGATTTTTACAACAGACAGGATACACTAAGCCTCGGCGTTTGCAACGGTTGTCAGCTTATGATGGAACTCGGACTGGTTTATCCCGAACATCCCGAAAAACCACGCATGTTGCCCAATGACTCAGGCAAGTTCGAATCCGGTTTTGTTAATTTGAACATTCATGAAAATAATTCTGTTATGTTGAGCAGTTTGGCCGGACAGCGCCTGGGGGCCTGGATTGCCCATGGTGAAGGGAAATTCAGTTTTCCTTATTACCGCGACAAGTACCGCATTGCCATTACCTACAGTTACGATCAATATCCGGGTAATCCAAATGGTTCTGACTGGAAAGCGGCTGCCGTTTGTTCAAACAACGGTCGCCATCTGGCCATGATGCCACATTTGGAACGTTCTGTTTTCCCGTGGCAATGGCCATTTTATCCTGCTCATCGCAAAAAAGACGATGTTTCTCCCTGGTTGGAAGCCTTTGTAAACGCCCGAAAATGGTTGAAAAGTTAACAAATGTGAAAAAATTTTCCTGTTTCGCGCAACCCTGAATTTGCTATATAAGATGTTGAATATTAGCTGTTTATGCATTTATAGTATTAGATGGGTCATTTTGTTTTTTGCAATATTGTTCACTTTTTTCCTTAAAAGTTGCTTTTTTGGGGCGAATAATTTATATATTAGCATCAAATAACTTTTAATAATTTAAATGTTTGACCTATGAAAAAATTTACTGTTTCCTTATTCAGTTTACTGCTTGCTGTAAACTTTGCGTTTGCAGGAGGTTTGGTTACCAACACTAACCAGAGCACCGCCTGGGCGCGCATGTTGGTACGTGATGCTTCTACCAGTGTTGACGCTGCTTATTACAATCCTGCAGGTTTAACGAAACTTCAGGATGGTTTGTACATTTCATTTAGTAATCAATCTATTTTTCAGACACAAACAGTTACCAATAGTTTTCCATACCTTAACAATCCCGTCTTTAAAGGAACTGTCAGTGCTCCGGTTTTTCCTGACCTGTACGTCGTATACAAAAACAAACGTTGGGCTTTTTCGGCAGGTTTTATGATCATTGGCGGTGGCGGCAGCGCCGATTTTAAAAAAGGTATCCCCATGGCTGAAATGCCGATTTCCTCTCTTGTAGGAGCACTTGGCAGCACAGGGGTAAAAGGTTATTCTGTTGACATGGCAGTAAAAGGGACTTCCATTTATTATGGCCTGCAAGCTGGTGCCAGCTTCGCTATTTCCGATCATGTTTCTGTATATGCCGGTTTGCGTTATGTTATGGTTAAAAATGCTTATACCGGTCATATAAAGGATATTAGATTGCAGACAAAGGCCGGTAATTTTCGTGCCGATACTGTTTTAAACCAACTCGGCAGGTATTTAAGGTACAATGCCGGACTGGCTGCAGGGGCTTCTACACAGTATAAAGCAGCCGGTGATGGTATTACACCTTTGCTGGACAATGGTCTTGGCGGAGCAACCATTTCACAGGCTGAGGCAGCCGGAGCCATTACCGCTGATCAGGCTACGGCCATGACCAATGCACTGTTAAGCCTCGGTATTCCCCAGTCACAGATTGATGCCATGACCATGACCCAAATCCAGACAACTTATTACGGCGCTTCAACAAAATATGCTGCTACAGCTAAAAAACTTACCGTACAGTCAATTCAAATGTTTGGCGGTGCCCGGTTAATGCGCGACCAGGAAATTGATGTACATCAATCCGGTAACGGAATTACCCCCATCCTGGGTGTTAACCTTTCGTTTGCAAATGATAATGTAAACATTGGCATTAAATATGAATTTAAAACCAAAATAACCCTGACCAACTCAACCCCTGCCGGAAAAGGTTTTGTAATTGGCATGAATGCAGATGGGTCTCCCATCGAAATGTTTCCTAACGGAGGAAAAGTTAATGCCGACATGCCGGCCATGCTTTCCGTAGGAGCTAAGTTTAATTTAAGCAAAGTTGTTTCCATCCAGGCAGGTTATCATACCTATTGGGATTCAAAAACGGGCTGGGAAAATGTAAAAACAAATATCAAAAAGAACTCCCAGGAGTTTGGCCTCGGTGCAGAGTTTAACGTTACCAAAAACTTCCTGCTGAGCTGCGGCTATCTCCACACAACAACCGGAGTGAACCCCTCCTACCAGAGCGATTTAAGCTATAGCCTGAATACCAATACCATTGGTGCCGGTGGCGCATTCAAATTAAGCAAGGCACTTACTTTCCAATTTGGCGGTTATGTTGTGAAGTACCAAAGCCAGACTGTCCCCGGTACCTTTGATGTAGCCGGAACCCCTGTTGCTTATACTACCAAATATGAGAAAAATCTTTGGGGTATTTCTGTAGGCCTTGATTATCATCTTGGTAAAAAGAAGAAATAATTGAATTGTTTTATTAATGAATAAAAAGCCACGGAACATAGCTTTCGTGGCTTTTTTGCTGATTCTCTAAAAATTTCGTAACATGACTAAAAGAATTCCTTTTTTGTTAACGCTTGCCCTGTTCATCTTAGGTGGCACCCTCGTGGGACAAACAATAAAAGTACCCAATTTTGCATTTTCTACACATCCTTTCCTCGTCAATGAGGTAAGCTTTCTCAAAAACGGGTTTGTAATAGAACTGACCATCGAAAACCAGTCGCCCACAGGCTATTTTTGTGCCAGCAGACATATTTATCTTCGAAATTTAAAAAACAACCAGAAAATTTATATGACACACTCGGAAGGAATTCCGGTTTGCCCCAATGTATATCATTTTAAATGGAAAGGTGAAAAACTGACCTTTAAACTTTTTTTCCCTAAAATTGATACAAGTATCCATTACGTGGATGTTATCGAAAACTGTAATGACCACTGTTTTTCCATCTTCGGGTTAATCCTGGATCCAAAAATGAACACACTCATAAACAATGGATACAAAGCCTTTGAAAACAACGATCTGCAAGAATCCTTCCTGGATTTTAAAAGAGCTGTTGAAGAAAATCCCGGTTATCCTTATGGCTTTTTGTATGCAAATATTATCAAGGTCTTAGCAGCACAAAAGAATTATGCAGAAGCAAAAAACTGGTACCGGAAATTGCAGCAGAGAAACTGTCTGGATCAAACAGACATTATGGAACAGATTTCGAAAGAAAATTATTTTGATAAAATAAAATAAATCCGGCCATGCCATATATTCCGGATTAAAATTTAGCTTTTAAAAATCGTAATATCACACTCAATTTTCTACTTTTGCACCTTTGTTTACAGGAAAAGGGATGGAAATACAGAATTTGAGAACAGCCTGGCTGTTTGTTTTACTTTTGGGAATCAGCCTAAGCCTTTATGCCCAAAACGATACTGTTACATTAAAAGAAATACGGATTTCTTCAGTAGCCAATCCGGTTCAGTTTAAAAAAATTCCCCGCCATGTTCAGGTGATAACCGGAAAAGAGATAAAAGAAGCCCCTGTTAATACCCTTGGCGAATTACTAAAACAAATCGGGGGACTTGATATAAGGCAACGGGGGGCATTTGGTATGCAGGCCGATTTGAACATTGCGGGAGGCTCCTTTGACCAGGCAACCATTATGATAAATGGCATTCCTGTCAACGACCCGCAAACCGGTCATCATAACCTTGACCAGGCACTCAACATGAACGACATAGCGAAGGTGGAAATTGTTCGTGGCCCTTCTTCGCGGTGGTTTGGACCCAATGCTTTCTCGGGAGCTATCAATATTATCACCAAAAAGGAAACTGAAAATACACTTTCTATAGGTTTGCGGGGTGGCCAGTACGGATTGTTTTCGGGTTCGCTGCTTGCTGGTTACAAAACAGGCAGGAT
>JALUYM010000127.1 GCA_027018745.1 Bacteroidales bacterium
AGTCGTGTTTATGGCCTTCGAGAATCCATTCCTCTAAAAAACTTTCATATTGGTCCAGTGGCAGGTACCAGTGTTTTGTTTCTTTTAAAACGGGTACATTGCCGCTAAGTGCCGACTTGGGGTTGATCAGCTCCAGCGGGCTCAGTGATGTACCGCAGTTTTCGCATTGGTCGCCGTAAGCTTTTTCGTAACCACAATGCGGACAGGTGCCGGTAATGTAACGATCAGCTAGAAAAGTATGGGTTTCTTCGTCGTAATACTGCTCGTTGGTTTTTTCGATAAACCTGCCATCTGCGTAAAGCTTTTTGAAAAAGGCAGAAGCTGTTTCGTGATGAATGGGTGCCGAGGTGCGTGAATAAACATCGAATGAAATGCCGAATTCCTCAAAAGATTTTTTGATGATTTTGTGATAACGGTCTACAATATCCTGCGGCGAAACACCTTCTTTGCGTGCTTTGATGGTAATCGGCACCCCGTGTTCGTCTGAGCCGCCTATGAACAGAACATCTTTGCCTTTGGAACGCAGGTATCGCGCGTAAATGTCGGCCGGCACGTAAACTCCTGCCAGATGGCCGATATGGATAGGTCCGTTGGCATAAGGCAGGGCAGAAGTGATGGTATATCTCTTGAATTTTTTATTCATTTGCTCTTTTTTCTGTAATTTCGGCAAAGTTAATGATTGCGAGTGAAAGCACGCCAAAATGTCCATAAATATTTTGTATTGCATAACATAACATCCATGATATCACCACCATTTTTGAAAAAAGGCGACGCTGTCGGGCTGGTAGCCCCGGCGCGGAAGATCAGCGGGCCGGAATTGTCCGAGGCCATAAAAATCATTGAAAAAAAAGGTTTCAGGGTGGTAAAAAGTCCCCATCTTTTTGCTTCGGAAAACCAGTTTGCCGGTGGGGACCTTCTGCGGGCTGCCGGCATGCAACAGATGTTGGATGATAAGGAAATAAAAGCTGTTTTCGCAGTCCGCGGAGGCTATGGCAGTGTGCGTGTGGTGGATAAAATAGACTTCCGGCTGTTGTTACAGTATCCAAAATGGTTGGTTGGTTACAGTGATTTCACTGTGTTTCATAACCATTTGATCAACCTTGGGATAGAAAGCCTGCATGCCACCATGCCCCTGAATTTTGCCGGTAATACACCAGAGGCACTGGAGAGTTTGTTTGATGTGTTGGAAGGCAAAAAACCACGATATCAATGGCAGGCGGAACCTTTCAACAGGCAAGGGAAAGCAAGAGGGGTGCTGGCGGGTGGAAACCTTTCGGTTTTGTACAGTCTTTTGGGAAGCAGTTCATTTCCTGATATGTCAGGGAAGATTTTGTTTCTCGAAGATCTGGATGAATACCTTTATCACATCGACCGCATGATGATGGCCCTGAAAAGGGCTAAGATATTGGAAAACATTCACGGTCTTGTGGTTGGCGGCCTGACGGAGATGCACGACAACACGGTTCCTTTTGGCAAAACAGCCGAAGAGATTGTTCGCGAAAGCGTGGAAGAATACGATTTTCCTGTTGCTTTCGGCTTTCCTGCCGGCCATCAGCCCGATAACCGTGCATTGATCATGGGTTCAACAGTTTATCTTGAAGTGACTAAAGAGGGGCCGGTCCTCGATTTTCATTAGTGGTAATCGATTTATGTCAATAAAAATAAATTACCATGGCACGGCACAACGATCTGGGTAAAGAAGGTGAAAAGCAGGCGCTGCACATGTTGCAGGAGAAAGGTTACACCATTCTCGAAACTAATTGGCGACATGAAAAAGATGAGGTGGATATTATCGCCCTTGATAAAAATGAGTTGATTGTCGTAGAGGTAAAAACACGCAGTACCGATTATTTCGGCGATCCGGAAGAAGCTGTTACCCCCCAAAAAGCAAGGCATTTGATTCGGGCTGCCGAAGCATATGTTGAACAGCATGACCTGAATATAGATATCCGGTTCGACATCGTTTCCATTATTCTGAAAAACGGTAAAGCTATTCTGCGACACATTGAAGATGCTTTTTACGGAGCCGATTATTGGTAAGCAGGTTTTCATCTTATTCGGTCACAATAACAGAAACATCCTTTTTATATAGTCGTAAACCGTAAAATTTAAGAGATCTGACAAATGAAATTTTCAAATCAGGCTATTTCCAAATACCTGGGCATTACCACCTTGCTGTTGCTGATCCTGCTGGCTGTGTTGAAATTCTTTCTCGGGGGATGCCATCTGTGGCTTTGTGGCGCTTTTGTGGGAGTGGTAGTAGCTTATATGATCCTCAGCGATCTGACGAGGAAAACAGAAGATGAACTTTGAGAGAAAATAAAAACGGAGTTGTCCGAAAAGGAGTTGCCCGCAAAATGTGCCATAATTTAACATAAAAGCAGGGCGTTAAACGTCTTAGCTTTTTGCGACTGTTGTGAGAACCATCAAAAATTGCCTTTTTGGAAAGCCCCGTTTGTGAAATTCATTGTCAGTGATAGAAAGGTTAGATGATCAGCATGGCATCTCCATAGGTAAAGAATTTATATTTATCCTGAATGGCCTGACGGTAAACTTCAAAGGCAAAATCATACCCCAGATAAGCTGTAACCATCATGAACATGGGGGAATATGGTAAGTGGAAATTGGTAATCATGGCATTGGCTGTTTTAAACTCGTAAGGCGGAAAAATAAATTTGTTGGTCCAGCCCTTAAAAGGTTTTATTTTTCCGGTGATGGAGACAGTTGATTCCAGTGCTTTCATGCTGGTAGTGCCCACGGCTACAACCTTTTTTTTGTTTTCGATGGACTGGTTGATGATTTCTGCTGCTTCCGGAGTAACGATCAACTCTTCAGAATCCACCTTGTGTTTTGTCAGGTCTTCCACTTCGATGGTACGGAAATTTCCAAGGCCGGTGTGCAAAGTGATTTCGGCAAAGTTTACCCCGATAATTTCCAGTCTTTTCATTAGCTCTCTCGAAAAATGAAGTCCGGCTGTAG
>JALUYM010000128.1 GCA_027018745.1 Bacteroidales bacterium
CTTATCGGAACAAAGCTGGGCGTAACAACCGACCAAAAAGGCGATTTCAGCCTACGGGTTCCGGTGAATAAAGTGTTGCATTTGGCTGTAACTTATATCGGTTACCGACGGCAGGATACAGTATTGCGTTTAGTATCCGGAGAAACGAAAACGATAAACTTCAGGCTTCGGAGTCTTTCAACTAATCTGCCGGGTCTTGAAGTACATGATGAGCAGTTGCGCACCGAAAATATTATGCGTCTGAACCCACGCGACGCTATGGTGGCACCTGCTGTATCGGGTGGCGTGGAGAGCCTTATTAAAACCATGCCCGGCGTTTCCTCCAATAATGAATTGAGCTCACAGTATTCGGTGCGGGGTGGAAATTATGATGAGAATCTGGTATATGTAAATGGTATTGAAATTTACCGTCCGTTTCTCGTCAACAGTGGCAGGGAAGAAGGCTTGAGTTTCATTAACCCCGCATTGGTCTCTGGAATTTTGTTTTCGGCAGGAGGGTTTGGTGTGCAGTATGGCGATAAGATGTCGTCTGTATTGGATATTCGCTACCGTAAGCCGGTGCAATTTGGTGGTGGTATTTCGCTAAGCATGCTGGGAGCGGGTCTGAATGTGGGTGGAACGGACAGAAATAAACGGTTTACCTATCTTGTGGGTGCACGTTACAAAACCAACCGTTATTTGTTGGGTAGCCTGGAAACAAAAGGAAACTATGAACCTGATTTTGCTGATTTTCAAGGTCTTTTTACATACAAACTAAATAAAAAATGGGATGTCTCCCTGCTGACTTATTTCTCCCTGAATAAATACAAATTAGTTCCTACCAACCGTCAGACTGATTTTGGAACGGTACAACAAACCTTGCGGTTTACCGTCTATTTTGATGGCCAGGAAGTGGATAAATACAATATGTTCCAGTCGGGACTTACTTTTCATTTTCATCCGAACAGCAAGACACATCTGCGGTTTATTTTTTCCGGTTTCAAAACAAACGAATCAGAAACCTACGATGTTCAGGGACAGTACTGGATAGGACAGGTAGACAATCGCAAGCAGAAAAAAGGCCAGGGTGAAGCTGTACAAACACTGGGTGTAGGGACTTATCTCCAACATGCGCGGAATTATTTCGATGCCGAGGTTTTCACTTTTGCTCATAAAGGATCAATGGTGTATCGTAACAGTTTATTGCGCTGGGGCATACGGTA
This sequence comes from Bacteroidales bacterium, assembly GCA_027018745.1. Lineage (GTDB taxonomy): Bacteria > Bacteroidota > Bacteroidia > Bacteroidales > F082 > Sulfidibacterium. Next base: position 1,203 of record JALUYM010000128.1, read on the forward strand.
TCAGTTTCAGCAGGTGGACGATAAACTTCATGAATGGGAAATGAATGATTCGGCAGGTTACTCGTTGCCTAATCCGGTGGACAAACCGGGAAATCCAAACCCTTCTCGTGGTGATTTGGATTTGTATTATTTCGCACATGCACACAATATATTGAATATTCACCGTGTATCTGCCTATGGTTCTGACCGGTGGAATTTTCAATTGAAAAACAAAAGCCACCTTTCGCTTACTGCCGGTGTGCGGCTTTACTGGTGGAGTTATGCCAACGAGTTTCTGGTGAGTCCGCGTGTAAGTCTTGCCTACAAACCTTTTTCCAATCCAAACCTTGTATTTCGTTTTTCATCAGGCGTTTATTACCAACCGCCGTTTTACCGCGAAATGCGTAACATGGATGGAAGCCTGAATCCAAATATCAAATCGCCGCGTGCTATCCATTTTATTCTTGGAGGCGACTATCGTTTTCAGGTATGGGACCGGCCGTTTATTTTTACCACCGAAGCATATTATAAAAAATTGGATAATCTGATTCCGTATGAGGTGGATAATCTGCGGATTCGTTATTATGCTAATCTGACAGCCAAAGGATATGCAGCAGGCATCGATTTCAGATTATTTGGCGAGTTTGTAAAAGGCATTGACAGCTGGATAACGTTGTCTTTTATGAAGACGGCACAAGACATAACA
>JALUYM010000129.1 GCA_027018745.1 Bacteroidales bacterium
GACTACCTTTGGTGTTTTTGGGGGCATGCTGATAGGTGCTGCCATTGCAGCGCTTATAACTTTCGTATTTTCTCCCCGGCAGGTAAATCAATTCGGTTGGAGAATCCCGTTCCTGTTTGGCGCAGTCATTGGTATTGCAGGACTTTATCTGCGAAAAGACATGAGCGATGACAAGCATTTTCAGGAAATTATGAAAGAAAAAAGGACTTACAAAATACCGCTGACAGAGTTCTTCGCCCATTATAAAATGCAGTCCTTTAAAATAATAATGATCAGTTGGGCTTTCGGGGTTTCAGTTTATCTGATTTTTATTTTTCTCCCCTCATACCTGCATACCTTTCTACACATAAAATTGGATGATGCCATGTCTATTCACACCATATCCATTATCTTTATGATGTTGATTATTCCGTTTTTCGGCTACCTGAGTGACAAGCTGGGCAGAAAATTGGTTATGTTTATTTCATTGATCGGGTTTGTTGTTTTTTCCTATCCGCTCTTCCTGTTAATATTTGAAAAAGCTTATTGGGCCATTCTCGGGGCCATGCTGGCCTTTTCTATCCTGGAAGGCCTGTTTCAGGGAGTGATTCCGGCACTAATGACAGAAGCATTTCCTGCAAAGGTGAGATATACCGGACTTTCCGTAAGTTACAACATTGCCCTGGCGCTTTTTGGGGGCACTACTCCCATGGTTTCCGTGTGGCTGATAAAAATAAGCGGTGGCAACATATTGATGCCGGTCTATTATTTGATTGCTTCTGTTGTTATTGCTATTGTCACCCTGCTTTTTATGCCCGAAACCTACAAAAAAGAACTCGATTAGCATCACCCCCTCTCCCTTCCGGATTGAAAATCCCGGAAAAAAACCTCCGGATGGCAAATCGGAAAGAAAGAATTTTTCAGGATTCTGAGAAAGTGCATAAAATTTTTAATTTAGCCCTAAGAATCCGAACAAATGAAAAAGCTGAAGCAATTTTTCGCCCACGGACAAAATATCAGGCTGACCGTACAAACCGTTTTTCTGCTGAGTATTTTATTTACTGGCTACCGGTTTTACGGATTTGTGCAATATTACGCCACACAAGGGGCAACGCCGGCATTCAGCCATCCGCCGGGCGTGGAAGGTTTTTTGCCCATCAGCTCGCTCATGGGCCTGCGTTACTGGCTGATGACCGGACATTTTAATACCATTCACCCGGCGGGGATCGTGCTCTTTGTCACCTTTTTGTTCATTGCCCTTTTCCTAAAAAAAGGCTTTTGCGGATGGATTTGTCCGGTGGGGTTCCTCTCGGAATACCTGTGGAAAACCGGAAAGAAAATTTTCGGCAGAAATTTCGCTTTTCCCAGATGGCTGGACTATCCGCTGCGGTCGGTAAAATACCTGGTCATGCTTTTCTTTGTTTATGCGGCTTTTTCCATGAGCGCCCCCGACCTGAAAAATTTTCTTTACGGATCGTACAACAAAATTGCCGATGTACGGATGCTGCTGTTTTTCACCGAAATGAGCCGGCTTACCTTTTGGGTTTTGGTAACGCTTTTCGTACTTTCGCTTTTCATTAAAAACTTCTGGTGCCGTTACCTGTGCCCTTACGGCGCTTTGCTGGGGCTGGTTTCGCTGCTCAGCCCTTTCAAGGTAACGCGCAACCCGGAAACCTGTTCCGGATGTGCCGATTGCACGGCTGCCTGCCCGGCCTCCATTCCCGTGCATAAGCTGCAGCGCGTCCGCTCGGATGAATGCATGTCGTGTATGGCCTGCCTGGATGCCTGCCCCGAAAAAGATGTACTCAAATATGCCGTCGGTAAAAAAGCAAAATTCCATTTGCCCGTGTGGGGCTACGCCGCTATTCTTGCCGGGATATTTTTACTGTTTACCCTCACGGCCCGCATCACCGGCCACTGGCATAACAACATCCCCCAAACAGAATACCGACAGCTTATCCCAAAAACAGTCAGCCACGAAATAAATCTTTGAAACCTTTATTTAAGACAATTTTAAAAATATCGTTTTGCCATTAAAAACAACAGGCTAACTTTAAACAACTTCATTCTGTACTTTGTAAGAACCTTTAATTGTACAGTTTCCAACTGATACCAAGATAAAATCCCCCATCAAAACCCGGATAACCAGGCAGGTTGAAATAACTCTTTTGCTTCTCCACAAATCCCAGTAAATTTTTTCCCTGCAGGAAAAACCGGAAGCTCTTTATTTTCATGGTAGCGTAAAGGTCAAGATAGAGATAGTTCCCAATGAGTGTTTTATTTTGAAGATAAAAAGCCCTTAGCTCAGGCATGTAAGCATCAGCATAATAGCGGGTATAATAAGATAACTGCACGCCCGTTTGCAAATGAGCTGCTCCATGAAATATCCATTTTTTAAAAAAGAGGTTCATTTTTCCGGTAAACCGGGGCAAATGCAAAACAGAGCCCATAGAAGTGTTTTGATAAACTGCCCGGAGATTGATGCCAAAATAATGTAATGGAATAGTCCCTGAAGTGTATAACTGCAACACACTTCCTGCGTTAGTCGCCTGTTGTGGATAGGCAGTATCATTGAAAAAAGTATAATTTCCCAATGACCGGAAAGTTACTCCCGCCCGGAGAAAATGATAACGGTACTCGCCAGTCAAAGTTAATATCCTCTCTTTATGGAGGTTCAGGTTCCAGTTGAAGCGGTTGGAGCTGTAATGCGAAAAATACCAGGCCGGTTTCCGGTTATCGAAAACAACCCTGAAATAGAGCTGGCCAATATTTTTTTTCACTGAACCGAGATACTGTAACAAACTTCCGTCAATGATCAAATCGCCATTATTGTAGCCGCCAAAAACCATTTTGGCAGAAGCATGTAAAAAACTACGTTGAAAAAGCCTGAGTGATATCCCCCCGAAAGGGATCAACTGATTGTTAATATATTTGGATGAATCATAAGGATAGGCCTGAAGAATATGGTCGTATTGCGCTCCGAAATAAGCCCTG
>JALUYM010000130.1 GCA_027018745.1 Bacteroidales bacterium
AGGAAGTCCTGCAACATGGAATCCCCGTCCGGTGAACGAAATGCATAATTTTCTGAATACGTCCGTCACCAAAGCTGATATTGAAGTGTTAATAGAAAAATACCGGACAGCAGGTGAAATTAAAACGCTGTTGCAATTGTTGAAAGAATCCCTGCGTGAGGGCGATTTAGAAAACCTCATTGAAAATCCGGTATGCATGGGCAAAAAACGTACCCGTCACAAAACACAAAAACCGCTGAAAGTTTGTTTGCCGTTTATAGAGATCAGCAGTCGGCCCGGCGATCTGATCCTTGATCCGTTCATGGGTTCGGGAACTACTGCTATTGCTGCTCTGCGGACTGATCGTCGTTTTGTGGGATATGAAATTAATGACACTTATTGCGACCTTATCCAGGCACGATTGGACGAATTTATGAAAGATTTTCCCGGTTTTGAAGGAGATACCCCGGTAGTTTTGCGTTAGGATAAAGAAAAAGGAAAACTGTTCTTCAGATGATCCGGCGATATTCCATACCGGAGCTGTTTTGGTGCATTTGTCCTGTCCGGTTTCATGAAGGAGAAAAACTCCCTTACACAGGTATTATGTTTAGATATCCTCTGTGGGTTTTTCCATGAGCCTTTTTTCTCCTTCCAGTTTTCGAATGTCGCTCACATCCTGGCTGACTTCCAGCGTACCGCGGAAATTCCCTTCTTCATCATGCAAAGCAAAATACTGAATAAGGATGAACCTTTTGCCCATTTGAATCCAGAAACTCTCTTTTTGTTTTTTGCCGGTACGGAAAGATTCAACCAGCTCCTTTACTACATGAACACTGGATGGCGGATGGCAATTTTCCACCAGTCGTCCTATGATGGCTTTCGAGCGGGGAAAGATGCGGTCGCCGGGAGTGGAAAAATACCGGACTTCATCATTTTCATCTACAAAAGTAACATCTACAGGCAGATGGTTCAGCATCATAATCGCCTGTTTGATAGTCAGCCGGCCTGTGCCAAAGTCGAGAAGTTTACCGTTCAGTGCTTCCAGCCCCAGAAAAGATTCGTCTTTCTTTGCCCCATCCTTTACCGGTCCGGTTTCTTTTTTTAACAGGTTTTTTGATGGTTTTTCGATCAAAGCGAAACCCACGTCAAAAGCCTGTTCGAGCATATCCAGCAATTCCCTCGGCGGAATCATGTCAAATATGACCGGAAAAAGGATGTATTCTTCGCGGAAACGAATGGCATACATGTTAAAGTAAAGGTCGCCCAACAAGCGGTTCAGCTTTTTCAGGTCGGGGTTCCCGGCTTTAATGATCTCCACCGTGTCTTTAATAAATTCCCTGATATCGTCGTGATAAGACCACATGAGTGGCAGGCAGCCGTATTCGGGCAAATGTTTTTCCACATATGGAAACAGGATGTTTTCCTTTTTAATATAATGCAGATTAAATTCCTGCAATGCTTCTGTCCTTTTGCTGATCTCCGCCAGCGATGAGGCTATTTTCCGTTCTCCCGCATTTTTTTCATTGAAAGCTTTAATGAACGGCCGCATGGCCATGAGCCTTTCGTTAAGTTCGTTGTTCTCCTGTTGCAGCAAATCAAAAAAAGGTTTTTGATGATAATCGGGTATTTGCCGCGAAACCAATCCTTTATAAAGCATGTTCAGAGAGCGGTTAATGCCTTTTTTTAAGGGATACAGGTCGTTTTTATGATCATTTTCTTTCATTAACCTGTCCACTATCGCAATTATGTCAAAAGGCTGGACTTCTTCAATGGCTTTTTGGTAAGTTTTGATGAGCTGTGCCCCTTTTTCCCTTTCGTAGGTTATTCCATGGATAAAATCAAACAGTTGTTTAATTCTTAATTCTGTATTATTTATAAATTCTGACATGGTTTCCGGTTTATGATATGTTTTGTGAGCAAATATATCAAATATTGGACTTGTGGCGGTGATAATTTAATATCTTAGCAGCGAAATGCAGTTATGGGAAAATGGAAAATAAAAACGCGAAATTTGATAAAAGTTATTTGGAAATGGCGCATGTGTGGGCCAAAAATTCTTATTGCAAACGGCGACAGGTAGGTGCGCTGATCGTGAAAGACAGAATGATTATTTCGGATGGTTACAACGGAACGCCTTCCGGTTTTGAGAATGTGTGTGAAGATGAAACCGGTGTTACCAAACAATATGTATTGCATGCAGAGGCCAATGCTATTACCAAAGTGGCCAAGTCGAATAACAGCAGTGAAGGGGCTACTCTTTATGTCACCGACTCGCCGTGTATAGAGTGCGCCAAACTGATTATTCAGGCAGGCATCAGCCGTGTGGTATATGCCCGCGAATATCGTATTACCGACGGACTTGACCTGCTTCGCCGTGCCGGCGTGCAGGTAGATCATATTGAGGTGCCGGAACCGGAATAAAATTTTGTAGTATTAAAAGTTGTTTTAATTTCTTTCGATTACTGCGTATAATTCGCTAAGGATCATGGCGGTAGCTCCCCATACTATTTTGTTGTTCAAATAAAAACAGGGAACCTCTATGTCTTTGTCCGTGCGATGGTGTATACTTTTGATTGTCCTGTTTCCGGGATACAGAAAATCTGACAATTTTACTTCAATAACGGCTTTGGTTTCTGTATTGTCAACTTTAAAACCGGGTTTTTTTGTTGTGAATCCCACAAAAGGGTATACCACAAAATTGCTGGGCGGTATGTACAAGGGGGTTAACTCTCCGATAATCCCGATTTTTTTGGGATCGGTGTTTATTTCTTCTCTGGCTTCACGCAGGGCTGTTATTTTCAGGTCTTTATCTTTTGTTTCGTACTGTCCGCCCGGAAAAGCAACCTGACCGCTGTGGATTCCGTTATAAGTTGCCCTTTGAATAAGTGGAAAATAAATATTACCCCCATCGGAATATAACAGGATCAATACGGCGCTGGGTTTTGCTTTGTCTCCCAGGTCCACGGCTTTTAATTCTTTTTTTCGGGTGGGAG
>JALUYM010000131.1 GCA_027018745.1 Bacteroidales bacterium
AACTTCTTTCTGAAGCTCTTTGGCCCGTTGCTGAACAATCTCCTCATGGTTTTGGTTCATGGTAGCGATGGCCTCTCGTTGTTTTTTCAGGTCATCCGACATTAACTTTAGTTTATGGCTGTTTTTTTTCTGAATTCTGCGAAGTAAAAAAGTGAGAAAGACAACCGCAAAAAGGACGATCAGGCTCAACAAAAACCAAATGTATTGCCCGGAAGTGATGTTGCTTTCTGCCCCTTTACCAAACGCTTGTAAAGTGGCAAGGACAAATATTCCGGATAAAATTGTTTTCAGGCTTTTGTTTCTCATAACCGGTTTGTTTTGGACGGTTTTTCACAAAGAAAGAGAATTTCTTCGGGATTAACGGCAAACCTTTCAATATTTGTTATCTTTTTAAAATCTTTCTTTTGCCTTATCTGGTGAACAATAAATCCTGCTTTTTTCAGCCGTTGGGGGTAGTCACGGCCGTATATGCGTACATGGTCAAACTGCCCGAAATATTTTTCTCTCTCTGTTGGTGTGTTAATTGTTTCATCTTCAAACGTTTTCTCCAACTGAGGTGAATAGGGAACCTGAAGGATAGCTTTTTGCCCCGGTTTAAGGACCCTGAAGATTTCCTGCATAGCCCGTATATCGTTGGGAATATGTTCTAATACATGGTTGCAGATAACCCAGTCAAACGAATCTTCATCAAAATGAAGATCGAGTAAATCGGCTGTTTCTATTTTAGTGCTGTAATAAAAACCTTCAGCATATTTGGTGGCAGGATGATATTGCAGGTTTTTCGTATGACTAAAAAGATGATATAGCGATGGTTCGGGGGCAATATGTAATAAATTGTATGGTTTCTTAAAGAAATCGGTTTCGTATTTCAGATAGAGATAAATTAACCGGTCGCGGTCAGTACTCTGACAAAAAGGACAAATATCGTTGTTCCGCCTGCCTGCCCCGACAATATGTTTTTCTTTAATTACAGGAAGGTTAAAGCCCCCGGGGAGCATTTTCCGAAAAGAATGACCGCAGATGGGACAGGTATACCGGCTTCCATGATAATATAATCCACGTATTGTCAAATAAACAGCTTTTAAAAATCGGCCGGGAACCGGTGGGATGTATTTTTTTATCGGAGGCATATCCATTATTTTTTAATAACCAAAGGCTGGCTGCTGATTCCCTGTTTGCTGAAAAGAACAACCAGGTATTCTCCGCTTTTCAGATGAGCTGTGGAAAGTCTTTGGGTATTGTTTTCTGAAGGTTTACAGTTTATAAACCGGCGCATGACTTCCCTTCCATCCATATCGGTCATCATCATCTGAACACTTTCGCTAAGGGTAGTTTTTATCAAGATGATGACTTTGTTTCGTGCAGGATTGGGAAATACTTTAAAGATGGCCACGTCGAGGGCTTTTGTCTGTTCGATTCCTACCGTCGGGTCGTGGCATTCGTAAGCGCCGGCAGAAAACAGTCCGTGAAATGGGCGCGAACGGTTTAAGATATCAAATGTAATTCCTTCAGCGGTCAGGTCAGTACCGTAATTGACGGCAGGGGAGGTGGGCTGCAGATCATAATTGCCCATGTTTGTATTGACAAATTTAACGTCATAAATATTATTTGTCATGTAATTGTGGCTTTTTATTATGTGTGCCGGGTTCATACTGCTGCTGTTAATATAAGCCCCGTTTCCGACATCAGCATATTTTCCGGGTGCTACGATGAGATTTGCTTTCACGAAGATTGTCTGCAGGTCATTGTTTGAAAGTTTTATGCCGTAACTTTTCGGACTGACAATGGTGTTGTTGTATATGCCCAAAACACTATGGGGCGTTGTTATTACTTTTCCTACATAAATGCCATGTTTCATCATGTCGGGCTGGTTGGGAAGGTAGTATTTCCCGGCATCTACGATAAGATTGTTGAAGATGTTAAAACCTCCCATCCCAAAGACATCAATTCCATCTCCTTTGCCATTGGATATCATGTTGTTATACGTCTTGCAGACGCTTCCACCGCCGATCATAATTCCTGACATTTGATTGTTCACCCCTGCCTGTGAATCAAAGTTTATCTGGTTGTCGTGAATTTGACAATTGGAATCGGCCGAGCTTACCTGTATTCCATCATAACCGGTATTCTCCACCAGGTTGTTATAAATAAAAACGCCTCTCAAAACATGGGGATAAACAGTTGTGTCACAAGTAGTATCTCCTGCCGCATTCACTTGTATCAGATGAAGTCCGGCATAGTGTGAATTACCTATATAAAGTCCTTCATCCCCCGTATTGTGGACATAATTATCATGAAAAGAAAAATTGCGCATGACAAACTTGCCGCGGGTAGCTCCCAGATTGGAACAGGTAGGGTCTGTTTTGGCGTATACTCCCCCCAGCAATGTATTTGAAATTTCCACATGAGCTACTTCAATATCAGTACTGTAATCATCAATGCCCATTCCTGCCCCTTTGGTAACTTTCAGTATCCTGAAACCATATTTTGCGTTGGGATCTCCGCTTCCTGTAAAAACAATATGCGAACAATTTCCTATTTTAATGCCCACAAAATGATTGGTACTAATTATAACAGTGCCCCCGCTGTTGATAAAAACAATGGGTTTGTCTGCTGTGCCATGAAAGTTTTTTAACTGAATATAATCCCAGTTTCCGGCCTGAAGGCAAACAGTATCCCCCGGTTTAATACTTTTAAAAGCAGGGTTTAGCCCGTCGATGTAAGGTGTGGAAGAATTGATGGTTTTGCTGCATGTCTGTGCGTTAAGCGTTGGGCTTAGCAAAACTGTTACCAGAAACAATATGGATATACTAATTTTCATATGTTACCCCCGTTTGGCCCGTTCCCAGTTTACGGTTTGTTGTCCTTTGAAATAACGTTTAATGCCGGCAAATACAGCATAATTCATGATGAAAAAGTAATAAGGAACGTATAAAACTTTAACTTTTATTTTTTTGTTTTCCAGA
>JALUYM010000132.1 GCA_027018745.1 Bacteroidales bacterium
TACCAGGCCGGAATCAGACATCTCCACCTGCGAGCCGTCCCGTCCCCCGTAACCTTGACAAGGGGATCAAGCCGATCTACTTTACTTCGATCAGGCTGCGAGAGCGTAATTAGGTTCGCCAATTAAAATTGATCGTAACGCAGTTTTACGGGTTGTGTTACCTTGCCCGGCATGCTTACATACCTATTCAAATGCTGTCAAAACCAGTCAGCCCCTCATGTCAAAGAACTTTCCCAAATCGGGATGGCAAAAATAATAAAATTGTTTGGTTGCCACCTTTTCTATCAACAATATTTATGCCAGCCTTCTAAAATTTTTCCTTTGGAAACTGTTATGGGAAAATATTCGAAATCAGTAAAAACCAACTCTTTTTTGAAGCCGGTTGATGTTTTTCCTCAGAGCATTAAAGGTTTCACGTAAACTTCAATATCTTTTTCTGTAATTTCTTTATCACAAAGTATGAGCAGGCGTTCCACCACATTGTGCAATTCACGAACATTACCGGTCCAACGAAAAGTTTGCAGCATCTGAAGGGCTTTATCTGTGATGTTTTTGCTGGGTTTCCCCTGCAGGAGTGATAACTCGGTAATAAAATGATGCACAAGCAAAGGGATGTCATCTAAGCGTTCGCGCAGGGGCGGTACTTGCATAACAATGACACTGATACGGTGATACAGGTCTTCACGGAAGGTCCCTTTTTTGATCTCTTCCGGAAGATTCTTGTTGGAAGCCGCCAATACCCGGACATCTACCGTGATTTCCTTTTCTCCGCCCACGCGTGTGATTTTATTTTCCTGCAAAGCCCGCAACACTTTGGCCTGGGCTGACAGGCTCATATCTCCTATTTCATCTAAAAATAGCGTGCCTCCGCTTGCCAGTTCAAAATCTCCACGCCGTTGTTTAATGGCTGAGGTAAACGAACCCTTCTCGTGTCCGAACAGTTGGCTCTCTATCAGTTCTGAAGGAATAGCTGCACAGTTTACTTCGATAAAAGGTGATTTCTGCCGTTGGCTTTGTTCGTGTATTTGCCTGGCTACAAGTTCCTTCCCTGTTCCGTTTTCACCCGATATCAAAACCCTCGCATTGGTTGGGGCGACCCGTGAAATCATCTCTTTTAATTTCAATATGTCAGGAGATTTGCCGACAATCTCATATTTTTTTTCTATTTCTTTCTTCAGCGTTTTGGTCTGGTTCACCAGGTTTTTTTTGTCTATGGCATTGCGCAGGGTGATAAGCAGGCGGTTCAGGTCGGGCGGTTTGACGATAAAATCGTAGGCTCCTTTTTTGATGGCCTCCACGGCTGTTTCGATCGTGCCATGACCTGAAATCATAATAACGGGACAATCTGTAAAGTGTTGCAGGGAGTCCAGTACTTCCATACCATCCATTTCCGGCATTTTTATGTCAAGCAAGATGACGTCGTACGATTGGTCTTTAGCCAGTTCTATCCCTTCCATTCCATTGGCAGCCAGGTCTACTTCATATTTCTCAAATTCCAGAATCTCTTTCAGAGTGCGCCGGATACTGTTTTCATCGTCGATGACCAGAATTTTTGCCATGTGTTTAATTTTTTTCAAAATTAAGCATTTCATTCATTTTTTTCCGGGGTTTTCCTGCATTGGAAAGATTTTTTTACATTCGCCAAAAATGACAATAAAATGACAAAATATTTGTTTCAGGATCAGGTGGTTGCTGTTACTGGTGCGTCTTCGGGCATTGGGAAAGAGTTGGCCTTGCGCATGGCCGGCGAAGGGGCATGGCTTTCTTTGGGTGCCCGCAATGGCGAAAAACTGGAAGAGGCAGCCAATGCCTGTCTCCAAAAAGGGGGAAAGGCACTTCGGGTTGTGTTGGATGTGGCCGATAAAGAAAGCTGTCGGAATTTTATTGAAGAAACAGTTAAAGCTTATGGTAAGATTGATGTATTGATTAACAATGCTGGTATATCCATGTGGGCTTATTTTGAAGAGTTTACCGATTTAAAACCTTTCGAGGACATCATGCAGGTAAACTATTTCGGCAGCTTGTACTGCACTTTTTATGCTTTGCCCTATTTGAAAAAAACCAAGGGCCGTATTGTGGGCATTTCGAGCCTGACGGGGAAAACCGGTGTGCCCACCCGCAGTGGTTATGCCGCCAGCAAACATGCCATGGCCGGCTTTTTCGACACGTTGCGTATCGAACTGAAAAACACCGGCGTATCGGTCACCATGATCTATCCCGGGTTTGTGTCCACCGAAGTACGGAAACGGGCTTTCGGCGCCGATGGCAAATTTCTAAAAGAGAGCCCGCTGGACGAAACTGCCACCATGACGGTGGAAAAGTGCGTGGATTTGATAATGCCGGCCATTGCCAAACGAAAACGTGAAGTGGTAATGACCACAAAAGCCAGGATAGGTTTATGGCTGAAACTTATAGCACCCGGCCTGGTGGACAATATAGCGCTGAAAGCTGTATCGAAAAGGAAAAAATGAAATTTGGAAGATTTTTTATTTTTACTTGAAAAAAGAGTATGGACAGCCATTGGATGTTGTGGGTATTGTGACTGCCCGGGCTTTGCTGGTCTGGCGCCTGCTGCGTGATACTGCTGAAAAATACAAGGCCAGCATTTTCACCGAACTATTGGCCCTTGGACAAAATAAAAACATCCAGGATAATGACCTTTGTCACCACGGCTTTTGTAGCGGTTTTGTCAACCTTGCTGCTGAAAGAAAAAACGGGAGAAAAGACAGTTTTACCATTTAGAAGCATTGAAGTTGTTTAAAGCCAGGGTGTTTTGTTTCTGATAAGATACTCTAAAAGAATAAATTACATCTAAAATTCAATTGTTGTTTTTGTTTTAAAAAATATTTGTTAAACGGTTTTCCATCTCGCCGCAGGCGAGTAGGATTCATGTTATTGCAATAGAATAATCGAATAGGGAAAAATGAATAAGAATTTGCTCATTTGATTTATATAGT
>JALUYM010000133.1 GCA_027018745.1 Bacteroidales bacterium
CATAACACGCCCTTTGAGGGCAAGCTGAGAGGTTACAAACTTAATCCGGAACTTTTAATGAACATATACACCGAAGCGCTTGACAAAATACAAAAGTACCAGAGCTTTTATGCTTACCAAGAACTGCGTGAAATAATCAGTAACTATTTCGTGGTAAATTGGGGAGTACTCAAAGGTTTGTCAAATAACGAATTGTCCTTCTATTTCGTGGCAGGCCTCGAACTTGGAAAAGAATTCAAAAGAGAAAAAGAAAATTAATTACTAACATTAAAATATTATTAAAATGAGTGAAATTATCAAAAACCGCAGTGAATTATTATTCCTGTACGACATTGAAAACGCAAACCCAAACGGAGACCCGTTAAATGAAAACCGTCCGCGTTTCGATGCAGAAAGCAGCACGATACTTGTAACCGACGTGAGGTTAAAACGGACCATACGCGATTATTGGTTTGAATACAAAGAATATAACGGTAATGACGGCAAAGACGTTTTTGTCAGGGAAACCACCTATAACGAAGGAGACAAAGAATATATCAAAGATGGGAAACGCAGGGCAAAAGATTTTGATGAACAGGTTGAAAACATCCTGAACACCTGCATCGACATCAGGGTTTTTGGCGGTGTTATCCCTTTGAGCAATGCCTCCATAACCAAGATTGGCCCTGTTCAGTTTCAAATGGGACGTTCACTCAATAAAACCGAAATTATTGAAGAACAGGGAACCGGTGCTTTTGCTTCTGGTGAAAAAAAAACCCAGTCAACATTTCGTACTGAATTTAAAGTTCCGTATGCTGTTATTGGCTTTAACGGAATCATCAACGAAAAGTCAGCCCAATATTCACACATGACCGAAGAAGACAAAGAATTGTTGCTTGAAGGAATTTGGGAAGGCACCAAAAACCTTATTTCCCGTTCAAAATTCGGACAAACACCTTTGTTCCTGTTAACTATTGATTACAGCGAGCCAACCTATATCGGTAATCTGCGACAAAGGGTAAAACTTGATACCAGCGACAAAAACGAATTGCAAATAAGGTCTGTGGAAGATTACAAACTGGACGTAACGGAATTGGTTGACGAACTGAGAAAGCACTGGGACAAGATAGAAAATATCGATTTGAAAAAAGATTCGAGGTTAAAGATGATTTACAATGGAGAACCGGTTGAAAAGCTCAGTAAAAATGAACTCTAAGGAAGTACTCATTTTCGATATCAGCAGCGAATATGGGCATTTCCGTAAATACAACACCACCACTTCGCCCCTTACCTATTCCATTCCCACCCGTACAGCAATAGCGGGAATTCTGGGGGCCATTGCAGGTATTGAGCGCGAAGTGGCTGACGGTGTTTATCCGGAAGGAGTAACTCCCGTGCAAGAGCTTTTTTCGAAAGAAAATGCCGATATAGCCGTACAAATTATCAACCCTGTGAAAAAAGAAAATGTTGCGATGAACCTGATCAATACGAAAGGTTCATTTTACAACCTTACAAAAGCCGGAAGAACCCAAATTGAATTTGAGCTGTTGAGGGACTTGAAATACCGTATCTTCTTCACAATGGATGGCAACAAAGCTATGTTTGATGAACTGGCTGAACGCATCAAAAACAAAAGGCACCATTTTTCACCCTATTTGGGCCTGGCACAATTTACGGCCACAGTGGAATATATTGATAAAAGAGAAGCTGTACTGTGTGAAAACCCCGAGAAAGAAATTATTGAAATCATTACGGCCATAAATCTTTCATTACTGAAAGACGAGGAAAATCCCGTTGAATTTGATTACTCGGCAATGTATTCGGCAAACAATATGCCCATAGAAATGAACAGGATCAGGGAAGTTCAGGAATATTCCGAAGTATTGATAGAAAAAAACGGCAGAAGCATAAAAGCCAAACCGGTACATTACTATCAAATTGAAAATCATGGTAATATTTTGTTTTTATAAAATATGGAATTATTATCACATCCGGATAAAAAACTAATCGTTCATTTATCTGAAACGGCAAAAACCGCATCAGAGGTAATAAATAAGCGGTACTATAATTTTTCGATAAATTTTGATAAGCAGGGCATTAATTTAAATGAATTAATGCCCCAATTGGTATGGCTGGCAACAGCCTTCCATGATATTGGAAAAGCAACACCGTTTTTTCAGAATTACATTAGAAACCCCGAAAAGATTCACGATACACGAAAAAACCATGCCTTGCTATCAGCCTTGTTTATTTATTTTGTTGTTGATAAATTCCTGAAACAAAAACAGTTTGATGAGAATTTGAAAAAGCTATTGGCTGTATTCACTTTTTCTGCCGTAAAACGACATCACGGAAGGCTTGACAATCTATCTAACGAACTATTTTTCGAAGATTACGAAGACCTATTGAATGAACAAGTAAATTCCATTGACGAAACAGCCATCAAGCCATTGATTGACAATCTTTTGAAAGATTTCGCATTAGAAATTAAATGGACATCGTTTAAAAATTTTATTATATCGGCAAATTACAAAGAGATATTTGAAGATTTTTCGTTTGAATTTCTGGATGATGAATTGCAGGATGTACCACAAGAAACAAGACTATCTCTTTTTTATTTTCATCAACTTATTTATTCAACACTATTGTTTTCAGATAAGAACGATGTTATCTTAAACAATGGAGCCGGTAAAATTTTACAAAACAACATATTGGATAAAGTTGCGGAATATCGAAAAATCAAAGGATTTAACAAACCTGCTTCAGAAATAAATCATCTTAAAAACGAAGCATATTTTCAGACGGCAGAAAATCTTAACAAGATTTTTCAAAAAGAAAACCATATTTATTCGGTCACATTGCCTACCGGTCTCGGTAAGACCATTACAACTTTTATGCTGGCAGACAAACTTCGCAAAATGACAGGATTTAATAACTCAAAAATCATTATCACTATT
>JALUYM010000134.1 GCA_027018745.1 Bacteroidales bacterium
CAGTAATATTTTTTTTGAAAAAACAGTGGAACTACCAAAAGAGAAGGCTGCCAGAATAGCAAGCAGGGCGGCGTAAATCGTATTTTTGTCAGAGCTTACATTGGGCAAATGCCAGCCGAAAGTCAGGAAATAACTTGCCCCGATGGCCAGGGAAGCCCACAAAGCAAACCCTTTTTTTATCTTTTCTTTCAACAAAATAGCAGCCAGTGTGATGGCAAAAATCGGTTGTAATTTTTGTAGCAGAACCACCACCGACAGATCCTTGAAATTGACAAGGAAAAGAGCTTTTACAATAGCCATGGTCCCGACAGCACCACCAAAGATTGCTATTAACAAGAAGGTTATATAATCCTGACGAAGAAAATTTTTGAGCTGTTTATACTCGCTGAACATAAAAATATTCATCAGCAAAAAAGGAATGGCATGCAGCATAAAAACAACATAGCCCACATTCAGGCCATGCAAACGGGGGGTCAGTACCACGCCGTCGAATCCCCACAAAATGGCAGAAAAGCCAATAGCCGCCGTACCTTTGATGAGTTCTTTGTTGCTCAAATCAAATTTCGTTTTTACCGGCAAAGGTAAAAATTAAACCAAGTGAACGATTTCAATCCTTCTTTTCGACTGGTAATTTCTCAAGCTTTTCCAGCATCTTTTCCAGTTCGCCCACACTGTTGGGCTTGGCTATAATTTTTTTGTCCTTGTCGAGAAGGAAAAAAGTGGGGGTTGAAGAAACGCCGTATTCCTCGGCAATGGGGCTGTTCCATCCTTTTTGCTGGGCAATATTTATCCATTTATACCCTTCTTTTTTGATGGCCTTTTCCACCGGCCTCTTGCTTTCATCCACCGAAACGGCAATAATCTGTAATTTTTCCGGATGGGCTGGATCATAAAATTTCTCCAGCTTGGGAAGTGCAGCAGTGCAGTGTGGGCACCAGCTGGCCCAAAAAACCAACAAAGTATGCTCTGCTTTCACCTTGCTGAGTTGAATTTTCTTTCCTTTAAGGGTCCTCGCCGTAAAATCGGGGGCTGTTTTTCCCGGCGCCAGGTCAAGGATCAATTTCATCTGCTTCAGTAATGCCTGTTTTTGCGGGGACTTTCCCGGAAAATCAGCCAAATGTTGATGATGGGCTATGTGTTGCAACAAATTCTCAAATCCAAAATTTTCAAAACCATTTATCAGATAATGCAAGCAAAACAGATACATTTTTTCGTTTACTTCTGCCTTTTTTAAAATGGTATCAACAGGGGCCACAAAAGCTTTTTCCATCGCTTTCTTCTTCATGTCAGGCTTCTCAAAAAGCGACAAATAGCCAACCAGCTTGGCGGTAAACAAATGGGTACGCAACAACAACGTGTCGTTAAAATCAACATGTTCGAAATAATCTTTCTTCCGTTGCATGTCTTGCCGGGATGATGGAATGTTCAGGTTGAGTTTTACAGGCTCATCCATGGCAATAAAATGAGCTGCCAGCGTACCGGGGTTATTTTCTATCAATTGGTGTGTTACGTTGGCCACCTGATCCTGCAGTTTTTCCACCTGATGTTTTATGACTAAATAAAACGTATCATTACGCGGATAGTAATCCAAAACCGGACGTAAAATATTAATCCTTAATTCATTGTTGGTTTTAACATGGAGGTATCTATAATAAATCAGGTTTTCGACCGATTTTTTAACCTGAATAATATCATTGGCACTTAACCCGGAAGCCTCAAAAACGATGTTTTCGTGATTATAAATCACATTGAACATCTGTCCCATGGGGGTTATGATGCGATACATTCCCACCGGCATGTCAGGTTTCATAACAAAATCAAAAGTCCCTGCATCATTTGTTCTCGCCGTGTCGACCATGCGTTGCGAATTGGCAAAGTCTTCCAGCAAATAAACATCCGAATTGCTCATGCCAGGCACCGTACCACGTATATGATAAGTCTGGCCGAATGCCATACCGGCTGTCAAAACGACCAATAACAAAAAGAGTAATTTTTTTTTCATCATTTTCTGCACATTGAACAAACAAAAATATAACATCTTTTGATGTTTTGTTTCCGGCCAACTGAACAAAAACCTTAAAAATGGTTAACAAAAGGACTTCATTTCCCGGGGGCTTCAAATATTCGGCACTTTTACTGCTAATCCTTACCTTTGTCCTGAATAATAATGCAAATATGAAATTCATAAAAACCACACAACAGGACAAACTGGGTATTCTCCGGCTTGACAATGACAGAAAAAGCAATTCCCTCAACCTGGAGATGATCGATGAAATGGTAGAAGCTTTTGATGCATTTGAAAAAAACAAAACCAGGGTGGTTATTTTACGTAGCAATCCCGGGATAAATGTTTGGTGTGCCGGCCTGCGCATCGACCAGCTTCCTGACCCTGAAAAAGATCCTATACCTTATGAATATGCCCTGGAAAAAATACTAAAACGTATAGAAAGTTTTCCCGGTGTAGTCATAGCCATGATTGATGGCAGTGTTTGGGGCGGCGGATGCGAACTTATTTTCTCCTGCGACATTTTGCTGGGAAGCCCTAAAGCCTCTTTCGCCATTACCCCCGCCAGGATAAGTGCTCCTTACAATCCCAACCAGGTAAACCGTGTGCTGCAGCGTGTGGGCAGCAACATTGCCATGGAATTGTTTTTTACAGCGGATATCATGGATGCTCAACGGGCAGAAAAACTGGGAATACTAAACCACCTGATTTCCCCGGAAAAACTGGAGGACTTTACCCTCGAAATGGCCGAACGTATCATCAACAACGCACCCCTGGCCATTTCACTCATTAAAATGCAGGTACACCAACTGGCAACCCGTACCGTGGAACAAATAACCCGTGATGAAGCTAACCGTCAGTTTGTGGAAAAAGTATACCGGAGTTACGATTTCAATGAAGGAAAATCTGCTTTTCTG
>JALUYM010000135.1 GCA_027018745.1 Bacteroidales bacterium
GGAAGAATTGGAACAGAGCGGGAAAGTGGATTTTGTGGTGGACAACGACCACAAGGCGGCCATTACCTCGCTGGTGGATGCCTGGGCCCACGGCGAAGTGGTTACGCCCGACCGTTTTGAAAAAGACCTGTTTGGTTACGAACCCGCCGAAACTACCCTGCACACCCGCAGCCTGATTAAAATTCAGGATGGCTGCAACAATTTTTGTACCTTTTGTATCATTCCGAAGGTGCGGGGAAGGGCTGTGAGCCGGCCGGCATCAGCTATTTACGAAAACATCCGGCAGGTGGTGGCATACGGGTACAAGGAGGTGGTGCTCACCGGAGTGAATATCGGCAGGTACAAAGAGGGCGATACCGATTTTGAGAAGTTGGTAGAGCGGATTTTGGATATTCCCGGCGATTTCAGGTTACGTATATCTTCCATGGAGCCCGATGGCTTTACCGAAAGTTTTTTCCGCCTGTTTGCCCATCCCAAGCTGACCCCTCACCTGCATTTGTGTTTGCAAAGCGGTTCGGAGGAGGTTCTGTTGCGGATGCGCCGTATGTACACTGCCCGCCTGTTTGAGGAGATGGCTAATGAATTGCGCCGGCGTTATCCCGGTTTTAACCTGACCACCGACATCATTGTGGGGTTTCCGGGCGAAACGGAAGAAGATTTTCAGGAAAGCGTGGCCCTGGCCAAAAGGTTGCAGTTTGGGCACATTCACACTTTTAAATACAGTGTGCGTCACGGAACGCGTGCCGAACGGATGCCGGACCAGATTCCGGAAAAAGAAAAAACGCGCCGTTCGGAAATTATCCGGCAGTTGTCGGACGGCATGAAACAGCAGTACCGCCGTTCTTTTGTCGGCAAACGGCAAACTGTTTTGGTGGAACAGTTTGATGAAAACGGTTTTGCCCTGGGTTATGGAGAACATTATGTACCGGTAATAATCAAACAAAAAGGATTGAAACACAATCATTTTTATATGGTAACCCTCGATGGGACGGAGATGCGGGATGAGCCCGTGCTGACGGGAACGGTGAAAACGAATTAATTTGAAAAAAAAAGGCAAACACTTTTTTATATTAAAAGTTTATTTAATTTTGCAGCCCCAAAAGGAATTATAAAAACAATAATTAGAATTATGGCTAATCATAAATCAGCTCTCAAAAGAATCAGACAAAACGAAAAGAGAAGGGTGCATAACCGTTACTATGCCAAAACAGTACGTAATGCAGTGAAAAAATTCAGGGCGCTTACCGACCAGAAAGAGGCCGCCGAGGAGATGCCCAAGCTGTATGCGATGATTGATAAACTGGCAAAGAAGAAAATTATCCATAAGAACAAAGCCGGTAATTTAAAATCAAAAATTACTAAACACATAGCCAAACTTGCGTAAGCAATTTTTTTACCATAGCCAATCCGGATACCTTAGGTGTCCGGATTTTTTTGTTTTGTTTTTATATCCCTATAGGCTAAGCTTTTGGGTCACATCTGATAAATCTCCTCCCCGAAGTTTTCAGGGGTGATGACTTTGAATTCTGCTTGCGGGTAAGCCCTCCGAAAATCAGACGGAAACCTTACTTGACGGTTCGGGTTCCATTTAAACTCAAAAGCCTTTAACCGGTTTTCTTTTTCTTCAACCAGGTCGATTTCTTTTTGGTTATAGGTTCGCCAGAAATAGCTGTTGGTTGTCCGAGGCAGATGATAATTTAAAAATTTATGCCTTTCCGAAACGCAATAATTTTCCCAGAGAGCACCGAGGTCATCCCTCAGGTTCAGCGGGTTAAAATTCTGAATAAGCATGTTGCGGACGCCGTTGTCCCAGAAGTAAATCTTCCTGCTCTTCCCGATTTCATTCCTGAGGTTTCGTTTGAAAGCATTTAACCTGAAAATGATAAATCCATCTTCCAGCAACTGGATGTACCGTTGCACTACGGTTTGGTCGACCCTTAATTTATTGGCCAGTTCGGTAAAGGATACTTCGGAAGCTACCTGAAAAGCCAACAGCCTGAGGAGGCTGGTCAGGACTTCCGGTTTTTTTAATTGCTGAAAGGCAAAAATGTCCCGGAAAAGGTAACTCGAAACAATTTCGTTCAAATTTTCAAATGCCTTTTGGTCATCGTTCAGTATGACGGAAGGATAACTTCCAAAGCGAAGCACTCTTTCCAACTTTCGCCTTGCAATGACAGCGGAATCTGCTGATGTTAATTCCTTGTATGTTAGCGGATACAGGGAGTAAGTTATTTTTCTTCCGGTCAGGGGTTCGTTAACCATGTTTGACAAATCAAAACTGGATGAACCGGTGGCAATGACTTTCAGATAGGGAAACTCATCATGTAAAATCTTTAATACCATGCCGATATTTTTGATGCGTTGTGCTTCGTCCAATACGATGAGCCCGTAATTTTTTACCGTGTTTTCAAAGTGGGATGCATTTTCGTACGAAAACAGGTTTTGCACATCAAGGTAATCACAATTAAAATATTCGGATTTTAGTTCCGATTTGGCAAGAAGGCTTTTAACGAGGGTTGTTTTTCCCACCTGACGGGCCCCGTAAACAATAATGATTTTATTGTCCTTCCGGTCCTTTAAACGATTTAATATCAGGTCGTAGATGCTTCTTTTGATAATTTTCATTAGATGAATCTTTTTGCAAAAATAATAAAATTACATGACTTAACTCATGTGATTCATTAAAATTACATGGGTTTATTCATGTTATTTTTCTGTTGTGATGGTTCCGTGTTGCCGGGATTTGATGTATTTTTGAACCTCAAAATTTAATTCATGGATAATTTTATCGTATCGGCACGAAAATACCGGCCTTCCACTTTTGCACAGGTCGTAGGGCAGGAGGCCATTACTTCCACCCTGAAAAATGCCATTGTTACAGGTCATTTGGCGCAGGCATTTCTGTTTACCG
>JALUYM010000136.1 GCA_027018745.1 Bacteroidales bacterium
TTTGCAGCTATCTTAATAAAGGGATTGAAAAACTGGAAATGATTGATATGCCCGACGAGCGGAAATTGCCTTTAAAAAATCTTGCCCGTACCATAACCGCCCGGGAAAAATAGCCCTTATTTTTCCAGTTCGGTTTGCAGGGATTCCCACCGGGCATAAAGGTTTTCCAGTTGTTTCTGAATTTGAACATGCTTTTTATAAAGCGTACCGTTTTTTATTTCATCGACATGCTGATCGGGGTGCGATAGTTTTTCATTGATTTGCGCCAGGTCCTGCTCTTTTTCTTCAATGTTTTTTTCCGTTTCTTTCAGCGCTTTTTCCAGTTTGCGCAAACGTCGTTCTTTTTCTTTTCTTTCTATCCAGATTTGTTTTTGTCCCCCGGTGTTGGTCTTTTTTGTTTTTTGTTTTTCAGTTATTTGTAATTGTTTCAAATGTTCAATGTCCCGTCTGGCAAGAAAATCGTCCAGCGTTCCGCGAAATTCTTTCAGCTTTCCGTTTTCAAGCTCAAAAAAATGTTCGCTGAGGCCTTGCAGGAAATCACGGTCATGCGATACCAGAATCAGTGTGCCATCATATTGCAGCAATGCATTTTTCAGAATGTCTTTGGATAGCAGGTCCAGATGATTGGTGGGCTCGTCCAATACCAACAGGTTGGATGGAGTGAGCAACAGTCGGGCCAGTGAAAGTCGTGCTTTTTCACCACCGGAGAGGATACCGACCCGTTTGTTGAGGTCTTCGCCCTGAAATAAAAAAGCCCCGAGAATGGATTTCAAGCGGGGGCGAATGTCTCCCACGGCAATGTCATCCACTGTTTCGAAAACTGTTTTGGCCGGGTCAAGCATGTCCCATTGGTCTTGTGCGTAATATGCAATCTGTACATTGTGCCCGTATTTTATTTCACCTTCAAAATCTGTTTGTCTCGCAATAATTTTGGATAAAGTGGTTTTCCCTTCGCCATTGCGTCCCACAAAAACAATTTTATCCCCTTTTATTATTTGAAAGTTCAGGGATTCAAAAACGGGCTTTTTGCCGTACGATTTGGAAATGTTTTTCCCTTCTGTTACTACCTTGCCGCTTCGAGGTGCCGGCGGAAAGCGAAAATAGAACCCGGTATTGTCCAACTTGTCTACCTCTGCTTTTTCCATTCTCTCAAGTTGTTTGATGCGCGATTGTACCTGACGGGCTTTGGTGGCTTTGTACCGGAAACGTTCAATGAAGCTTTCTATTTCTTTGATTTGTTTTTGTTGGTTGGAGAAATGGGCCTGCTGCTGTTCTATACGCTCGTGGCTGAGTTGTAAGTACCTGGAATAAGGAACTTTATAATCGTAAATTTTCCCGTTGTTGATTTCTATGGTGCGTGTTGTCAGGTTGTCCAGAAAACTGCGGTCGTGTGAAACCAATAAAAACGAACCTTGGTAGGTTTTCAGGAAATTTTCAAGCCACTGAATAGCATCGATATCGAGGTGATTTGTCGGCTCATCGAGAAGGAGCAGTGTGGGTTGCAACAAAAGAAGTTTGGCCAGCTCCATGCGCATTTGCCATCCCAGGCTGAAACTGTTCACTGGTTTGCTGAGCTCCTGTTCCAGGAAACCAAGCCCTTTTAAAACTTTTATGGCTTTTCCTTCCTGTTTTCCGTCTTCGTTTATGGCCAGCAGGTGATGGGCCTCTTCCAGCCTTTCGTAAAGTTTCTGGTAGGATTTGGTTTCGTAATCACGGCGCACAGTCAGCTGGTGCTGAATGTCTTCCATCTCTCTTTTTAGTTCGATAAGAAATGAAAATACCGACAGCGTTTCGGCCAATACATTTTTGTTGCTCCTGACTTGTTTTTCCTGGGGCAGGTAACCGATGGTTTCATTATCGGAAATGATGACCTCGCCTCCTGTAGGGTGTTGTTCGCCAACCAATATGCGTAACAACGTGGTTTTTCCTGCTCCGTTTTTTCCAGACAATCCGATGCGTTCCTTTTTTCCTATATGGAACGATATCCCTTTAAAAACCGGCTTACCGCCGAATTCCATCATAAGATTATTAACTGATATCACCTGAAAAAATTTTTTGCAAAAATATCATTTCTGCGGAAGCTTTTTTCCAAAGCGGATTTCTTTTAAAACTGTGCAATCCGGATTTGTTTTACGTCCGTGAAAAAACAAGTCGTTGTCCTCTCACCGTTTCATCAATTTTCCCCCTGTTATAAACCAATTGTCCGTTGACAAAAGTCATTTGAACCTGCGACTGCCACCCGGTTCCTTCTATGGGCGACCATCCGCATTTGTATAAAATGTTGGATTTGTTTACTTTCCATGGCTTATTCATGTCTACCAATACCAAATCGGCGGCATAACCTTTCCTGATAAATCCCCTTTTCACGATACGGAATAAAACGGCCGGGTTATGGCACATTTTTTCCACTACTTTCTCCACGGATATTTTCTTTTGGTGGACTAATTCGAGCATGACAGTGAGCGAGTGTTGTATCATAGGGCCACCGGAAGGGGCTTTAAAATAAGGCCTTTGTTTTTCTTGAAACGTGTGGGGGGCATGATCGGTAGCGACCACATCCAGCCGGTCATCCATTAGGGCATCGAAAAGTGCCTGTCGGTCTGTTTCTGTTTTAATGGCCGGGTTCCATTTTATGAGATTGCCTTTGACCGGATAATCTTTGTCGGAAAACCAAAGGTGGTGTATGCAGGCTTCGGCTGTTATTTTCTTGTCTTTTAGTGGCATGTTGTTGCTGAAAAGTTCCAGCTCGCGGGCGGAAGACAGATGAAGGACATGCAGGCGTGTATTGTATTTGCGTGCCAGTGCCACGGCTTTGGATGAGGAGAGATAACAGGCTTCGGCTGTCCGTATGCGGGGATGGGCCGACGCAGTTGCTTTTAATCCTAACGTGTTAAAATACTGTACA
>JALUYM010000137.1 GCA_027018745.1 Bacteroidales bacterium
AATCCTCCTTCGGGAAAATATTCTCAGGATATTTGTGGGGTTTTTTGTTGTTGATAAAACTTTCTGAGTTTACGGTATTTTTTATAGGTAGCTCCTGCCGAGATAGTACAAATTTGCCAGCCTGCCCGGCCATCGAGGAACCCCATTTTGACAAAATATCCCATAATAAACTTCAATGCCGGACTGAACCAAACTTTCCATACCGGAGCATTTATTTTTTGTTCGAAATAAGAAGCAGCCATCAATGTAGTAAAATTTTCCACTTTTTGACGGTGCTGACTTGTGGAGAAATAGGAATAATGCAACAGATCCCCTTTCAAAAAACCGGTTTCAGCCCCCGGTTTTAACACAAATGATTCGTGTATTTTTACCCCTTCCCAGCGGCCTTTTCGCCGGTCATAAAGCCGAAGTTTACGGTCGGGATACCATCCGGAATGGTAAATCCACTTACCACAATAATTGGCAAGACGATTCATGAGATAACCATCGAAATCCCGGTGTTCTTTCACTTTAAGAATAGATAATGCCAGCTCATCAGACAAAGCTTCATCCGCATCAATAGAAAAAATCAGGTCGTAAGTTGCCTGTGTGTCGGCAAACCGATGTTGCTCAACATAATCCACAAAGGTATGCTGTACAACACGGGCACCATATCGGCGGCAAACATCCAAGGTGCCATCCGTAGAAAAGGAATCAACCACCACAACTTCGTCTGCCACACCTTTTAAAGAGGACAAACATCGGACAAGGTTTTCCTCTTCATTGAGGGTAATGATAATGACTGATAATTTTTCCATATAGAAAATCAAAAATAGGAAATTGTGGAATATGTCTCAGAATATAATCAAGAGAGTTTCCGTCCTTGTTTTTTTCCGACCTTTGCAGCACTTGTCCTAATTGTATGGAAACAAAACCAATGACTGGAAGTCAATGATGGATAAAATAAGAAAAAAATGGAAATAGCCGCACTGGTTTCAGGAGGAGTGGACAGCTCGGTTTGCGTGCCGTTGTTGAAGAAACAAGGATATGACCCACACATTTTTTATATCCGTATCGGCATGGAAGATGAACCTTCATTCACCGACTGTCCGGCAGAGGAAGACATCGAGATCACCACCTGGATCGCCAAAAAATACGGCTGCCGGTTTGATGTGGTGGACCTGCAAAAAGAATATTGGGATACAGTGGTAAAATACACCATGGACAGTGTAAAACAGGGGCTGACACCCAACCCGGATATCATGTGTAACCTGCTCATCAAATTCGGTGCTTTCAACGACCGCCATGGTAAAAGTTTCGACCGCATTGCCACCGGCCATTATGCCACCCGGTACGAAACGGAAGAGGGTGCTTTTCTCGGAACTGCTGCCGACCGGAAAAAAGACCAGACCTATTTTTTGGGTCAAATTACCCCTGCTCAGTTGAACAAAGCCATGTTTCCCATTGGTCATTTACAAAAAGCGGAGGTGAGGCACATAGCAGAAGAGATGCACCTGCCCAGCGCACACCGGCCCGACAGTCAGGGCATCTGTTTTTTGGGAAAGATCAATTACAACGACTTTATCCGCAAATATGTAGGAGAAAAACCAGGTGATATCATTGAACTGGAAACCGGCAGGCTACTGGGCCAGCACAAAGGGTTCTGGTTTCATACCATCGGGCAAAGACGGGGTCTACGGCTGGGTGGGGGACCCTGGTTTGTGGTAAAAAAAGATACCGGGAAAAATATTGTCTATGTTTCCAACGGTT
The DNA here is from genome assembly GCA_027018745.1 of Bacteroidales bacterium. GTDB lineage: Bacteria > Bacteroidota > Bacteroidia > Bacteroidales > F082 > Sulfidibacterium. The sequence continues at coordinate 1,750 of JALUYM010000137.1, forward strand.
ACGATCCCTTTAGCCAGTATGATGATACGATATGGCTGGAAAACCTGCATATTTTAAATCCCAAACACGACTATTCCGGATTGAAAGAAATCAAATTCAAGATCAGGCACCAGCCGGAATTTACCGCGGGCGAATTGATGCGTGATGAAAAAGGAATCCGCATTGTTTCTAACAAAAAAATATCGGGCATTGCCCCCGGCCAGTTTGCCGTATTGTATGATGTGGAAGAAAAAACCTGTATCGGCAGCGGGGTAATTGCCCAAAAACCGAATGAAGATTCATCTTTATAAGCCATCATGCCCGTTCATCGATTACATCAGGAACAGCTCAGCCGGAAAATTAAAAAAGAAGCGAAGGCGCTGGGTTTTTATGCCTGTGGCATCTCGCCGGCAAGGCCGCTTCCTGATGAGGCCAGACGGATGGAAAGCTGGCTCGGGAAAGGTATGCACGGTGAAATGAAATACCTCGAACGCAACCGGGACAAACGTTATGACATCACCAGGCTGGTCAAAAACGCCCGTTCGGTAGTAACGGTACTTTTCAACTATTTTCCGGAGCAGGAACTTCCTGCAAAAAGCTATTACAAAATCTCAAAATATGCTTACGGAAAAGATTACCACTATATCATCAAACAAAGGCTGGCCCGGCTGCTGAAATACACAGAAACTCTGGCAGGAAAGCGAAATGCCCGCATTTTTACCGACTCGGCCCCTGTCTTGGACCGTGCGGTGGCACGTCGGGCCGGACTGGGATTTACAGGAAAAAACACTGCTCTCATTAACCGCCGGGGCGGTTCTTTCTTCTTTATCGGCCATCTTGTGCTCGACCTGGAATTAGCCCCCGATGACGAGACACGAGAGAATTTCTGCGGCAATTGTACCTTATGTATTGATGCATGTCCTACCGGTGCTTTATCGGCTTTTGAATTGGATGCCAGAAAATGCATTTCTTACCTGACCATCGAATACCGGGGCGAAAAAATACCCGACAGGTTCAAAGGCAAATGGAAACAGTGGATTTTCGGATGCGATATCTGCCAGGATGTATGCCCGTGGAACCGGAAAGCCTCTCCCACTCAGGAACCGGCTTTTCAACCTTCGGAAGACCTGAAAGGCATGACAAAAGA
>JALUYM010000138.1 GCA_027018745.1 Bacteroidales bacterium
AAATTTCCGGCCTTCTAGACTTACACCCCTTAAACTGGGTGTGCTGACAAAGGTATGGGTGTTCCCCGTCCCAAAGCCCATGTTCCATTGAAAATTCAAAATGCCGCCATTTTGTGCAAAAACGCCAATACTTGTGAAAATAAATATGGCACTGATTATGATTGCTTTTATCTTTTTCATGATTTTCATTTTTTAAAGATTATTTAGACGGATTGAAAGTTGGATGTTTAAGTTCCGGAGACTGTTTAAAAGCCTGGTCAATTCCGGCAAGTACACGGGACTCTATATTATTTCCTTCGAGCAGCCCGTTCAGGGCACCACTCCAGTATACACGGGCTACCGTATCTCCCCTGACAATATCATAATCTTTGGGATTTATCATCTCCATCAACAATGTACCGGTTTTATATTCCGAATACCATGGAAAAGGGAAATAATACGAGGCGGGATAATACCATCCCCATCCCCAACCCCAGCCCCAGCCGGGATAACCCCATGCAGGATAGCCCCAGCCCGGATAACCGGGATAGTACCAACCACCGGCAACATAGGTCCTTTCCAAAGCAGAAACAACCAGTTCCACATCCGGGGCCTTCGTCGTATCTTTCACTGTAAGCCGCTGATAGCCCATGGCTTTCATTTGAGATGCAATCTCTGCAAGGTAAGCCTTTTGATATTGCACAGGTGTTTTATCTGTGGTATCACTTCTCCTGACAAGAATGGTATCAGGCATGTAGTAGGTATGCAAACCCTGAAAGTTCACCGAATCATTGTATCCTGTCATAACCACATCAGACTGCTTGACAGTAAGTGTGTTATCAGGATAACAACCTGCAAAAAAAGCCAAAACCCCTAAACCTGCAACAGCAAGGAGCGCTTTTGTTATCCATTTTTTCATAACCTGTTTTTTTTATTATCGACAACTTAAATTATTTTTATCAACATTACTAAAAATATACAAAATCCCTGCCAAACCTTTGAAAAAGCCTCCTGTCTTCTTTTCATAAAATTATGATTATTACAAAAATATACTGAATATTTGTTATTAAATTACAAATTTTGTTAAAATGTTTTATTGAAAATTTTACTTTTGCCATGGCATCATGATCTTTAAAAATATCCTCCATACGACCGGAACACGCCTGTTGAATGCCGTCATTAACCTGGCCATACTTTTACTGATAACAAACTTTGTCGGCAGTGAAGGCTTTGGAAAAATCAGTCTGATCCTGCTCGATGTTACGGTTATACAGCTTTTTATGGGATTAATGGCAGGTGGTTCATTGATATATTTCAGCTCGAGAAGCCATGTTATGCCCCTGCTTCTGGTTTCTTATCTTTGGATATTGATGGTTACACTTATTTTTGCTGGTATCGGATGGATCTTTCTGATGGCTTTCCCCTCTGTGTTTCATCTGATTGTCCCCAAAGGATTTGCCCTGGCTATTTTGTTTCTTGCTTTGCTGAATGGTTTTATGCAGGTACATTACAACCTGCTTATCGGGCAAAAACGGATTTCACAATACAACCTCATATTTGTTGTTCAAATTACTTTATTTCTGACCTTGTTCCTTTTAGGATTATTTATTTTCAAGCAAACCGGAACGGAAGCTTACGTTATGGCCTTGTTTTTGTCATGGGGTGCAGGAAGCCTTTCAGGCCTTTATCAAATCCTTAAAACATTAAAAAGTTTTTCGCCGGCCGGATGGAGAAAAATCACAAAAGAGATGCTGCACTATGGGTTACCAACCCAATCGGCAGTCATGCTTCACATTGGAAACAAAAGGCTTAGTTTTTATTTTCTCCGGATATTTTCCGGACTATCACCATTAGGATTATATAGTGCAGGGGTACAACTCACCGAAGGGTTGCGGTTGATCGGCCAAAGTATTTCGCTGGTGCAGTACAGCACCATATCCGACAGTCGCGACAAAGAATATGCCCGAACACTAAGCATAAGGCTTATGAAATTCTCTTTGCTGTTGACTTTTTTTGCTTTATTGGTGCTGCTGATCATTCCCGAAAACATTTACCAACTCGTTTTCAGTCAGGATTTTGGTATCATTAAAACGATCGTTTTAGTATTAACACCCGGTGTTCTTTCTTTGGCATCCAATACCATTTTCAGTCATTATTTTTCAGGGGTTGGCCTGCCTGCCGTCAATTTAAGGGCAAACATGGTTGGTTTTGTCCTGACCGTACTATTTGCTTTTTTATTGATTCCCCGTTACGGGATTATCGGTGCTGCAGCCACCGCATCGCTGAACTATCTTGCCAGTGTCATTTATCAATACATAGTCTTTCAAAAGCAAACCAAAACACGGTTTTCGGAATGGTTACTTCACAAAGACGATGTCCGGCTTTTCCTCGAAACAGTTAGACAAAGGAATAAAACCAACTAAAACTCCAGTAATATTTTGGCAGCAGCTGCTATTTTCTCACTATCAGGAAGAATAGCCCTTTCCAGGATACGATGAAAACCAACAGGGGTAAAAGCAGAACCGACCCGTTTTACGGGAGCATCTAAGTATTCAAAAGCTTTCTCCGTGATCATGGCAGCGATTTCTGCCCCGAAACCGCCAAAGACTTTATCTTCATGAACTATCAATGCCCGGTTGGTCTTTTTCACAGAAGCGAGGATAGTTTCCTCATCCAATGGCAAAAGGGAGCGAATATCAATAACTTCCACACTTTTACCTGTATCTTTTAACAATTGATCCGCAACCTGCAAACTCATGGGGACTGTATTGCCATAAGTAATAATGGAAAGATCATTTCCGTGCCGGCGAATACGGGCTTTACCGAAAGGTACCTCAAAGTCATCGGGGACAACAGCTTCGCTGGAGGGGTGGTTGTACATGGCTT
>JALUYM010000139.1 GCA_027018745.1 Bacteroidales bacterium
TGGGCATGAATGATATCATTACCGAAAGCCTGAGCAAACAGCCAGGATTTGAATGGTCGGCATGGGATTCTTACAGAAGGCTGTTGCAAAGCTGGGGAATGGCTTTCGGGCTTTCCCGGGATGAATTTGACGAAATCATGAACCGTTTTAAGGAAAAAACAAAAATTGAACAAAAAGGGGATTTCCCGCCATCCACTATGCGGGATATTGCTTATGCCTATAAGCAAAAACTGATCGACTCAAAAATCTATTTTGAAGAAGATGTGTTTAAGCAACTAATGACCACAGTGAACCTCGTTTTCGAATCCTGGTCTTCCAAACGGGCAATAGTCTACCGCGAGCATTTGCAAATAGCAGACGAGTGGGGAACAGCCGTTATTATTCAGCAGATGATCTTTGGTAACAAAAAAAGCAGCTCCGGCAGCGGGGTGGTCTTTACCCAAAATCCCAAAAATTCCCGGCAAGGGGTAAACCTTTACGGTGATTTTACTTTCCGTAGCCAGGGTGAGGATATTGTCGCCGGCCTGGTAAAGCCTTATCCGGTGAGCAAATCCCAAAAACAGGGCAACGGTGATAAGGTCATTTCCCTCGAAGAAAAATATCCCAAACTGTACAAAAAACTATATGATATTGCCGTTGAACTGACAGAAAACCTGGGGTATAATCCCCAGGAAATAGAGTTTACTTTTGAATCGGAAAATCCGGAAGACTTGTATATCCTTCAAATACGTGATATGGATATGTCGATGTTCCAGACGATTAAGCGTTTTAAAACGACATTAGACAAAATGAAACTTTCCGGACGCGGTATTGGTATTGGAGGCGGGGCACTTAATGGCAGAGTGGCCATTGACATGCACGACATAGAAATGTTGCATAAAAAGTATCCGAAAGAAGCGGTGGTATTGTTACGCCCCGACACTGTTCCGGATGATATCGGTATGATCTTTGAAACCGAAGCGCTGCTCACTGCCAAAGGTGGCGCTACTTCCCATGCTGCCGTTACTGCTGTACGCCTTGGAAAAACTTCAGTGGTAAACTGCACTGCCCTGCATGTGGACGAAGACAAAAAATTCTGCAAGCTCAACAAGGATATCTTTCATGTGGGAGACAAAATAGCTATCGATGGCCTGCTGGGCAATGTGTTCAAGGGGCATTATCCCATTCAGGAAGGCAATGATCCTACTGAATTCAGGTTTTAGTTATCTGTTGTCCCCAGAGCAAGACTTCAAAAATAATCATCCTGAACCCGCTTCGGGCGTCTTTGCCTGAAGGTTAAATTCCCAATATCTTTGCAAAACCATGTCCTCCTGAACGGAACAAAATTAGGTGCCCCAAAACAATCCCTGTGAAAGGACAGATGTTTCGCTATGCTCAACATGGCAATACTTCCCCTGCCGATATTTTCGTACTTTTGTCCTTATATGGAGAACATAAGAAACTTTTGTATTATTGCCCATATCGATCACGGTAAGAGCACGTTAGCTGACAGGTTGTTGGAATTTACAGGCACGGTGTCGCAACGCGATGCCCAGGCACAGGTATTGGATGACATGGATTTGGAACGCGAACGGGGCATCACCATAAAAAGTCATGCCATTCAAATGGATTACCAACAAAACGGACAAAAATATGTCCTGAACCTTATCGACACCCCCGGCCATGTGGATTTTTCTTATGAAGTTTCCCGTTCCATTGCTGCCTGCGAAGGTGCTTTGCTTGTGGTAGATGCCACCCAGGGTATTCAGGCACAGACTATTTCGAACCTTTACCTTGCCATCGAGCACAATCTGGAGGTTATCCCGGTTTTAAACAAAATGGATTTGGCCAATGCTATGCCCGATGAAGTGAAAGACCAAATTGTGGACATGTTGGGTTGTGATGAAGAAGACATTATCGAAGCGAGCGGCAAAACCGGTTACGGTGTGGACAAAATCATGGAAACGATCGTTAATAAAATACCGTCGCCCAAAGGTGACCCCAAAGTCCCGTTGCAGGCCCTGATTTTCGACTCTGTATTTAATCCTTTTCGTGGTATTATTGCTTATTTCAGGATATTTAACGGGGAGATCAGAAAAGGCGACCGGGTTAAATTTGTCAATACCGGTCGTGAGTACAATGCCGATGAAATCGGGGTTTTAAGGCTTAAGCAGGAACCGCGCAACAAATTGGAAACCGGTGATGTAGGTTATATTATTTCCGGTATCAAAACTTCACGTGAGGTAAAAGTGGGTGACACCATTACGCATGTGGAAAATCCTTGTACCGAGGCCATTGCCGGGTTTGAAGATGTGAAGCCCATGGTCTTTGCAGGTATTTATCCTACCGATGCCGATGATTATGAAGAACTGCGTTCTGCTATCGAAAAATTACAACTGAATGATGCCTCCCTGACTTTTGAGCCCGAATCTTCGCTGGCACTGGGTTTTGGTTTTCGTTGCGGTTTTCTGGGATTACTGCACATGGAAATTATTCAGGAACGTCTTGACCGCGAATTCGACATGAGTGTTATTACCACCATGCCCAACGTTTCGTACCGTGTTGTTACCAACAAAAAGGAGATTATTGAGGTACATAACCCATCGGGTTTGCCCGAACAGAAATATATCGATCATATTGAAGAGCCTTTTATCAAGGCGCAGATTATAACCCGTACCGAATACATCGGTTCGCTCATTAAGCTTTGTCTTGACAAACGGGGTGAATTGAAAAACCAGGTCTACCTCTCTACCAGCCGCGTGGAGCTTACGGTAGATATGCCATTGGGTGAAATCGTATTTGATTTTTATGACAAGCTGAAAAGTATCTCAAAAGGTTATGCCTCTTTTGATTACCATATTTCCGGTTACCGGCCTGCCAAACT
>JALUYM010000140.1 GCA_027018745.1 Bacteroidales bacterium
GTTTGTATTGCGAACTCGAAGGTTTGTACAACGGAGAATCGCATGATGAAATTATTGAAAGGCTGAGCCATCGCATGCAGGAAATTATTGAACGGGATATCCCTTTTGAACGGGAAGAAATCCGTACGGAAGTCGCTTTGCGGATTTTTGAGGAATTTGGACTGGAAGATAAATGTACACTGATGCGTACACGTAAGCAGTTTTACAGTTCGGTTTATAAACTGGATGATGTGGTCAATTATTTCTATGGTTACCTTGTGCCTTCCACCGGTTATCTGAAGCGTTTCGCCCTGGTAAAATATTATAAAGGCATGTTGCTGGTTTTGCCCCGGAATGAAAATCCCAATGAATTGGAGGATATTGTAATTCAGAACAAACTGTTTGATATTTTTCAGGAATTTAAGGAGTGGGTCGAAATTATTGGTGTCCCCAATGTGGGCCGGTTAAATGAACTGACGCAGGAAGGTAAAATCGGTGATATTATTAAAATTTCGGAAGCACTGCAGGAAAAAAAGGTGGCCTGGATAGCCGACATGATCCATAAAAAGAAAACTGCCAGGGTAGTCTTTATCGCCGGGCCTTCCTCGTCGGGAAAAACTACTTTTGCCAAGCGGCTGGCCGTGCAGCTCGCCGTCATTGGCTTTAAACCGGTAGTTATTTCCATGGACAACTATTTTGTGAACCGTGAGCTGACCCCGCGTGATGAAGACGGAAATTATGATTTTGAAAGTCCGCATGCCTTGGACATTAAACTGTTTAACGAAAACGTGATGGACCTCCTTGCCGGAAAAGAGATTCAGTTACCCAAGTTTTCTTTTCAGGAGGGAAGGCGTTATTATGACGGTACAAAGTTGCGGATGCTTGATAACAGCATTCTTGTGGTGGAGGGTATTCACGGGCTGAACCCGGAAATTTCGGCCATGATCCCCGAGAACCGAAAATTTAAAGTTTATGTTTCAGCATTGACCCCTCTGAGTATTGATGCGAACAACCGTATTCCCACTACCGATAACAGGTTGATCCGTCGTATGGTACGCGACAGCCGGTTTCGGGGTTACTCTGCGCTGGAAACATTGCGGCGTTGGCCCAGTGTCCGTAAGGGTGAAGACAGAAACATCTTTCCCTATCAGGAAGAAGCCGATATCATGTTCAATACGGCCCTGCTGTTTGAATTAGGGGTTTTAAAACGGTGGGCAGAGCCTTTGTTACGTGAAGTTCCTCCCAATGTATCCGAATATTCCGAGGCCAAACGATTACTGAAATTTCTTTCTTACCTGGTATGTATTAACGAAAAAGAAATTCCCCCTACTTCTATTCTGCGTGAATTTCTGGATGGGAGTAGTTTTCATTATTAATGCATGCCGATACTTGTGGAATGTTGTTTTTGAAGTTGTTTAAAGTTTAAAACAAGACTCAATTATAAATACATTTAAATTTACAAGGTTAACTTTAAACAACTTCTTTTTTTATCCCTGTTGTGGCAGATGCTTCTTTACCGTGAAATTTCCACAATCTCAAACTGAATGTTCCCGGCAGGAACAGCAATTTCTACCACATCCCCCACCGATTTTCCCAACAGGCCTTTGGCAATGGGTGAATTGACAGATAGTTTGTTGCTTTTCAGGTCGGCTTCTTTTTCGGGAACCAAAGTATACTCCATGATGGCACCGTTTTTCAGGTTTTTGATTTTCACTTTTGACAAGATCAAAACTTTGGAGCTGTCCATTTTTGATTCATCGATGATCCGGGCATTGCCGATGATATCCTGCAACTTGGCAATTTTCATTTCCAGCATTCCCTGTGCCTCTTTGGCCGCATCATATTCGGCATTTTCAGACAAGTCCCCTTTGTCCCGTGCTTCCGCAATAGCTTCTGATATTTTCCGGCGTTCAACCCGGGTAAGGTAATCCAGTTCTTCTTTTAATTTTTGTAGTCCTTCTTCGGTGTAATATCTTGATTCTGCCATGATGCAATGATTTTGGTTTCAACGATTAAAAACATAAAAGACCCCAAACCAATAAAGGGGTCTTTTGCGCTGCAAAGATACGAATATCTTGTTTTGATGTGTATAACAGAAGTATTTTTTGTTTTTTTAACCTGCCATTGGTAAAACTTTTGTGAAAAAACCAGGAAACAGGTATTAATCCTTCAAAAAAAGGTTCAATTGTTTTAGCCCTGTCAGTTCCAACACAGCATAAAATAGATAATAAACAAAGAAGGTCAGGATAAAAGAAACGGCATCTGCTTTGTTCAGGTAAGCATAAATCAGCAGAAACAACGAAAAAATCACCAATTTCAAAAAATTAATGATCATGTAAGTGTTGGCAAAGCGGCTTATCTTTTTTTCCATGCTTTTGGCCGTGAGGTAAAAAGCTGCCCAGGAAAACAAAAACAGAAAGGCCAGAATGTAAGGATACGAAGGGGTTTCCCTGACATGCGGAAAAATCAGGGTGAACAAAAAAGTAAATAATCCAAGCAATAAGGTCATTATGGCCAGCCTGAGAGTAAAAAGAGAAACAATTTTTTTCATTTTTTTTTATCGTGTTTAATAAATTCCCGTATGCCGTAAAGAATGGATAAAACAATGGCCGACAAAGTAAACACCAAAGTAAAAACAGGAAAACGCCACTGCAGCCATTTGTCAAGCTCCCTTCCGCCAAAAGCCCCTGCCAGTACTATGACTGCCATTTGTATGGCAAGAGAAGAATAAATAGCATAAAATCTTAATTGATCTTTTTTATTCTTTTTTTGCTTCATTTTTTGTTTTGGCAGCTTCCATGCCCATACCGGTCATTTTACATTCTCCGGAAAAACGCGCACCGGATTCGATGGAGATCTTCGATGTGGTGACTTTTCCCGT
>JALUYM010000141.1 GCA_027018745.1 Bacteroidales bacterium
ACCTGCATAACCGGGCAGGAGGGCGTTGGTCACAAATTTACCTTCAAAGACCAGCATTTTTTTGCTTTTAAACAGTGTCGTTTTTTCTTTGAAGTCTCCTTTTACCATAATCCGCTCCGTAACCCGGAAACCGACGCCTTTATAAAAACTCAGGATATTGTTTTGCAGTTGTTTGTTCAGGAACTGCTCCTTTTCTTTTTCCGTTTTCAGGTTTTTGTATATGCCGAAATTCTTCTGGTTCAACGCCATCCACAGGGTTTTAAATTCATATTGGCGCAGTTGCGAAAAATCACTGAGGTCATAAATCTTATTTTCAATGTTTTTGGAATGGATGGCATACCGGACGCCTTCTATATCGAGCTCTTTTATTTTCAGGAAAAGTTCAATGAGCAGCCGGCTGCCCTCGCCGAAACCGGTGAGCATGGGCACCTGGTCAATTACTTTGTATTGTACCAGCGGATAACCATAACGTACTTTTCCATCATCGTAATGGTTGTGGAGCAGGGGAGAATGCTCCTTAAAAAGTTCCCCGAAAAATCCCCGCAACTTATGGGCATCGCGGGTTTTTAAGGCAATTTCGGGGAAGCGGATAAGGGTTTGGGTGAGGGTCATAATATTTTGCTTTTATGGTACAGATTTGTGTATTGTCAATTTTGTAATGTTTATCACACCGGGATTTACTTCGGTAGTATCAAAACCCTAAATCCCGTCTGTTAAATCCAATTTTCTTGCTAAATCTTTATTAACCAATGTACCGGTTCTTTGCCCCGAATAATCGGATGCTGATGAAAACTCCCAATCCTCTGCTATTTTTACGAGCCCTGCTTTTACAGGATTTTGATGAATATAGCGGAAACATATTTCGGGATATTCCAGCACAGGTATTTCCGTAACACCATTACGGGTTATAAACGATGGTGACAATTCCGGTTCGGGGCAGGTAACACATTCGGCTTTGGTATGTGGCCTAAATAAACTGCCACTGGTTTTTTCCTGTTTATTTATTGCTCTTGTGTAAGAACGAAGCATTATTGCAATTGATTGATTAAGCGTTTTACTCATACGATGACTTTGAGTCATCGTATGAGTTTCTTTCGCTTTAAGTTCAATCTCCACCTCCCTGACCAAGACCATAAAATGAAAGTGATTGGGCATCAGGCACCAAGCCAGAATATCGGCGTATGGCAAAAAATAAGTTCTGACTTTTCGCAAGAAAAACAAATAATTCTCGCGGTTAAAGAAAATTTGCCGGCGATTATTTCCTTGATTGTAAATGTGGTATATGTGCCCTTTTTCGAAATGCATGGTGGTAGTGCTTTTGTGTATTTTTATTAGTGTATTGGTTTTAAGAAATCAAAGGGTTGCAAGTAAAACTTCTTCATCATTGTATCCGGTGTTTTGGGTGAAATCGTCTTTGGTATAGGAATAATTTATGCTGGGGTTATCTAATTTTGAAACGTAAAAGCCATATTCCTTTTCCGAGTCGAAAACAATTTTATGCCTGTTCCAAGGTATTGGCACATTGATTACATAATCATAAAAATCCGATTTGATTTTGCTGAACATTGCTTTTCTTTCCCAAGGTTTCAGGTTGTCTCTTGAATAGATATCCACATATTTTTCCCATATTTCCTGAGCCTTTTCATTTAACTGTACAAAAACGGATTCTGTTTTTCTCTCTTTTATCAATTTAAGGTCAACTTTGGAAAAATCAAAATCCGTCATTGCCGGTAATAATTCATTTGAAATGTTGTCGGCTTGTTTCCTTACTTCAATAAAATACTTTTCAATTATTATAAGATAATCCGGTTCACTAATCGCTTCGTCAAATTCTTTCAATACGTTTTCAGTTTTGATAAGCAGGTCGTTGCCGTATATCATATTGCTAACCTGTTGTAAATCGCTGATATTAAATAAGTAAATATCTGCAATTTCCTTTTTTTCGAAGTAGCGGTTTGCCCGCCCGGCCGACTGTATGATAGAATCCAGCGGTGATAATTGCCTGAAAACCGTATCCACTGAGATATCAACCCCAGCCTCCACTAACTGAGTAGAAACAATAATTTTTTGTTTATCAGATTCGCTTTTTATCCTTTTGATAATGCGTTTTCGTTCGTAAGGGGTAATTAATGTGGTGAGGAAGTAGAGTTCGCTATCTTCTGCAAAAGAATTATCTCTGATATATTCAAAGAGGTCTTTAGCAGCTTTTTTTGTATTGACTATAACCAAAATATCTTTCTTCTTATTTTGAACTATGTAGTTGTCAATTTTATTTTTAAAATCTTCAAATTCAACAGGTTCCTTCTTTATATGGAGGCGGGTCCTGTCGAAAAATTTGAAATATTTTTGGTAATCAGGTACAATCTCCGTAATTTCTTCCCCGGGATTAAATATTAAAGGTTGTGTTGCAGAAATCAGTATAAAGTATAGATTGTATCTTTCGGATAGAATTTTAAAACCCTCCCTTACAGGTTCCCATAAAGGATAGGGGATGCTTTGTATTTCGTCAAGTAAAATAACCGAGCCCGACAATTGTGAGAGTTTCATTAATTTGGTTTTGTCACAGGTAAACAGTGTTTCAAGTAGTTGGACAAAAGTGGTTACCACAACATCAGATTGCCAGGTTTCGATTAAAAACTGGCTTTCATCGTAATTGGCAACATTTTCGTCGGTTTTGTAAGACGGGTCGGCAAGGTGATGGTGTTTTAAAATAACAGATGAGTCGTGCGTTTGTAGTATGTCTGCATACACTTCGAAATTTTGGTCGATAATGGATGTGAAAGGAATAGTGATAATGATTTTTGAGTTATTA
>JALUYM010000142.1 GCA_027018745.1 Bacteroidales bacterium
CTTCGGTAAATTTCGGGTTGACGTATTCAATAGTGCCTTCGATGTCGGTTATGACAATGGTGGCGGGACTTTGTTCGGTGGCTTTGGAAAGTTTCTGGTTAAACTCTTCGGTTTGTTTTTGCTCAATATACAGGCTCAGTTGGCTGGCCAGTATACCCATAATTTCCCGTGCTTTTTGGTCATAAGCGTTGGGGTTGGAGTAGCTTTGAACCGCAATGACGCCTATGGTCTTTTTTTTGATGGTCATGGGAGCTCCCAGCCATACTTCGGCTCTTTTGCCCACCAGGGTTATCTTGCCCCTGTCGGCCAGTGCACGGATTTCTTTCCGCGTAAAAAGCTTTGTTTTTCCCGATTGCATGACGATTCCCGAAAGAGACTTCCTTGGGGGAATGTTCCTCACAAATTCTTTTTCGTCTTCACCCATTTGTGATGTAAGTGTGTCGGTTTTGGGATCGTACAGGGCAATAAAGATGTTTTTTGCGTAGATGATCTTGTTCAGTTCCCGTTTTACGGTGAGAAACAGGTCGTGTAGGGTGGCAGAGGTTACCATGCCATGGGCAATGTTAAACTGTATCTCCTGAAACAACTCGTTTCTTTTTTTCTCTGAGATGTCTTCCAGCAGGGCCACGATTTGAACAACCTGCTTTTTCTCATCAAAAACAGGAGAAATGATGGTTTTTACCCACTTGGGGTTTCCGTTTTTATCTTTATGGAAGACTTCGCCCTGCCAGGCTTTGCCGTTTTCTATGTGGCAGGACACATCCTTTAAAATATTTGCCGGACGGGATTTTGGAAGCAACATACGGCTGTCTTTCCCCATCATTTCTTCTTTCGACAATTCGGTAATGCGACACAAAGCGGGGTTGACAAACTGAATGATACCTTCCGGGCTGGTAATGAGCGTGCCGATGAGACTTTGGTGGATGGCTTTTGAAAGGCTTGCGTTTCTTTCTTCTGCTTCTTTCCGGTCAATGTAGAGGCTGAGCTCGTTGGCTACCGCTTCAAATATCTGCAGGGAGCGTCTGTCATAAGCTTTGGGGTTTTTGTAATGCTGGACAATCATTAAACCGTAAATCTTCTCTTTTCTGAAAAGGGGAACTCCCATCCATACCTCGGGAATGGTGCCGACAGGATGGCATTCCCCCTTTTCTATAAGGGAGAGGATGTCCTTTTTTTGTAAAAACAAGGGCTTTTTCTTTTCGATCACCCTCATGGAAAGCGTTCCATCCTCCATATAATGCGTTACCAGTTCTTTTTCATCTTTCCCGTATGTTGCTGAAAAGGTACGGTTGGTTTCATTCCAGGCTACCACCATAAAATTGGTGGCATCCATTACTTTGCCCAATTCCCGGTGAATAGCGGCAAACAACCGGGGAAGGCTCTTTTCTGTTAATGCTTTTTGCGTTGTCCTGAGCAATATCTCCTGTTGTAGAAGGAACATCTTTTCTTTGGTAATATCTTTGACAGAGCCGATAATTTTTTGTAAGCGGTTGTTCTTTTTATCCCATACCGGTAAGGTATTCACTCTCGCCCACAAAATTTGTCCATTTTTATTATGAATACGTACTTCAATAATAGATTTCCGATTGTGGAATAATTTTTCCCGGGCCTGGTCATCGATAGGAATATCCTCCGGATGAAGTATTTTACGCCACCCCCCCATTTTTTTAAATTCCTCTGTTGAAAAACCCGTAATTGTCTCAAATGAACCGGCCATCCACATCTTACCAATGGTTCCATCTGGTAATACTTCATTTTCAAACACATAGTCTGAAGTTAATTCTGAAATTATCTGATATCTGTCTCGATTTTCCTTGAGTTGATCTTCTGTCTTTTTCAGGCGGGTAATATCCGTATAATGTTCAATACGGCCTCCTTTGTAAAGCCCATAGCGGATGGGTTGGCTCCAGTGTTCAAGCCAGCGTTCTTCACGGTTATTTCCCGGCAGCATGTGGCAGATGAAATTTTCTGTGTAAGTATTGTTTTCGTAAGTGGACAATACCTTTTGGGCAAATTCTTCCGGATTCTCCAAATGTAATTTAATTTTTTCGTGAATCAGTTTTTTCTTGTCTTTGCCGATAACTTCTTCTTTTTTAATGCCGAAATATTTTTCCGTGGCCTGGTTGATCCAAACAACTCTGAAATTTGCATCCAAAATAAAGAGACCCACATCGGAGGTGTTCAAAACATCTTCAATAAGTGTATGGTATTTTTCTTCGCTTTTCCGAAGTTTTTGTTCGGTGTGGATCCTTAATTTTATTTCTTCTTCCAGCTCGCGCGTCCTTTCAGCCACCATCTCTTCGAGTTGTTTTTTCTCTATGATTTTCCTGGTTTCAGCAGCTTTGATTTTAGCCATGGCCCTGATTTGGGCAATCAACTCTTCCCTCTCCACCGGTTTGGACAAGAATCCGTCTGCACCGGCTTCCAGTGCTTTTATTCTGTTTTCGGCAGAGGTTTTCATTGCAGTTAAGAAAACTACCGGAATCAGTTTTAGCTGTTCGTTTTGTTTTATTTGCCGGCAAATTTCAAAACCATCTTCCTCCGGCATGATAATATCCAGTAAAATAACATCCGGATCGGTTGTTTTTGCCAGGGCTATTCCATCTTTTCCATTCAGTGCAGTATAAACAGCCGATGCAGGAAAGGCTTCCTTTATCATGGCTTTCAATACCGTCAGGTTATCCCGAATGTCATCAATGGCTAATATTTTCATGACTTCTTGTTTTTTTCAAAGAAACTTTGAATTGTTTTGTCAAACTGTTCAACATCAATTGGTTTGGGAATGTACCCGTCAAACCCGTAATGC
>JALUYM010000143.1 GCA_027018745.1 Bacteroidales bacterium
CCCTGGCCGAGATAACCGAATCGGGAAAAAACCTGAAATCTTTCGAACGAACCGAAGCCGTCAAATAGTGCAAGGTTCCGTTTCCGTGAAGTCCCTGCATGTTGAGGGTGAGCGTATCTGTAAACCGGCCTTTCCCGCCATAAACAGGCAGGCCCCGGGGTGGGGTTACGTAAACAAATCCCAGCGAATGGTCGGCCATAACCCGAAGCGGTTTTTTTATCGGTTTGAAAATGCTGTCTGAAACCAGGCTGCCTTGAAAGATGATATGGCTGGTGTTGAAGGTCTTTATGGAATCAAAAATACTGGGGGCAACCCGGTAGTAAAACCTGTCAGGCAACAGGGTGCTGTCCTGAATCTTCCGGCTGTTATAATAGACATATCCGTCTGATTCGCTCACAAATTCCGGATATCTTGGCACATGCATGAGGCCCGACTTGTTGAAAGGCAGGTCTACGTATAACTTGCCCCTGAGTTTTTGTATTGTCTGTTTGATGGGAACAACAAAACGCCTGTGGTGGAGGGTGTCTTTTTCCCATATCCCTAATGAAAGGGAATCCACGTGGTTCATACGGATCATAAAACTGTCGTAAACGAAAGTGCTTTTCCTTGTATAGAAATTAAAAAGCCCGGCTGTTACTTTTCCGTTAAAAGTAAAATCGCGGTTTTTTCTGACGGCAATTTTTTTATGATAAGGATAAATGAATACTTGTTGCGAATCACTGATGAAGATCCGGGGGACCCCGTAAATGTTCAGATTGAAATTTTTCAGGTTTAGCGATGCATTGGGTTTGCGTTTTCTGTCTGAAATAAAATGAATGATGTCATAATCGGTTCGGCCGGCTTTGGCATTGATGAAATATAGTAAACGGTTGGTAACCAATGCTGTTTTGGTTTCAGAATCGTAAACGACAAATCCTTTGTTGGCAAGGCCCATAAGCAGCTCCTCCGCCTGGCCGGGCGATTTGTTCATAAAAGAAGAAAGTGCCGCTACACTAATGCGTTTGGTGGAATAAGTTCTCATAAAATCCTGTATCACATACAACGGGTTGATTTCATCAATACCTTGCAGCGCATAAAATTCCCTGGGGTCAAAATAGTGGTTCGATTCAAAATAAGCCGGCAGGTTATCGTTTACCCCCCTGATCTTTTTGAAAATAATACTGTCTGCATGAAGATGCCATACAAGGGATGGCACAAAAAGGTCCAGTTTGTGATAAGAATCAAAAAACGGAATTTGCTGTTTGCTATCGTTGAGTGTATACAGTTGTAACTTTTGGGGACCAGCTTCATAAAGCATTTGCAGTTGTGGATGGTAAATGGAATCTTTGCCTGCCATGAGGCTGGCATCCACGCCGTCAGAAATGATCTTGTCTTTATCGAATTCAAAAAGCCGGGACCAGAGTTTTATGACGGTTTGGTGATTGCGGGTAAAATCAATTTCGGGACGTACATTGTTAATGACAGACCCGAAGAACCGTTTTCCTTCAATTTGAATACCACCATGAAAAGAAACATGGGGATATATTTCCGGAAGGTAAAGGTTGCTGTTGTAAGAGGTGAACTTTGGATAAACAGAGTTGGGGCTTGGTTTTCCGGTCAGTACCCTGTCGGAAAGCCTCCCATAAACTGCTTGGTTTTTGAGATAGGCAGGGTAGGTGAGCTGTACCGAATCGATATGGATAATGTTGGTATTCAGGCGAAAATGATAATGACCGGCGATGTGGTAATTTTCATCAAAACCTTTGCTAAAACGGTTCCATTTTAATATTCCGTTTTTCCCCTGCCATGACCAATTTGAATAAATGAACCTGCCTTTTGTCTGTATGATCATAAGACTGTCGTTCCGGCTTGCTTTGACAAGGTCAAGATGCTGAAACTGTACGTAAAAAGTTGTGTCGTAGAAAAAGCTGAAAACGGCTCGGCGAAAATGCCAGGGGGCACTTGTTTTTCCACAAAGGACATGTTTTTCGAGTAACTTGTTGGTGAAAGACAAAAAGTTGAGAAAGGTATTGAACCGGCGCTTCTTCAGTATGACGAAAATGTACCGCTGCCATGCCTGAAATTCCCGGTTTGTCCTGTGATTTTCGATCAACAGGTTGGCACTGTAAAGATAATTGTACAAATAGGGAAAAATACGTTTTGTTTCGGAATGTATCAACTTCACTGTTTTTCTGATGCCCTCCTGCTGTATTTTGGTAAGCTGGCCGTTACGCCAATGATTCCCTAAACTTACCAGCAGGCTGTTTGCTTTTAACCTGTATTCCGGTATTTGGGTTTTAAGCAGGTCATTGGAAAGCTGATGAAAAAAAAGCGCCGGACCTTTGGAAAGGGAATCGCTCTGTGCCTGCAGCCTGAATGCCAGTACGCCGAGTATCAAAAGTGTTCCCCATTTTACAAAAGAGGCCCTGCGCATGATTTATTTTTTGGTGAAAACAGCCGCCACCCAACTGTTTTTGGTATGATGTTCTTTGTATTGTAAACGCAAACCGGCTGCTTTTGTTTTGATTTCCTGTAAATCAGTTTCATAAAAACCACTGAAAAATATCTTCCCGCCTGGTTTTAAGGCACAGGCATAAGCCGGCATGTCATGCATCAGAATGTTTTTGTTAATGTTGGCCAGTATTAAATCGTATTCTTCCTTTTTGTCTTGTATAAAAGCAACGTCCCCCAAAAAAGTCTTCATATTTTCGATGTTATTGGCTTTGCGGTTTTCTTCGGTATTGTTATAGGCCCAGGGGTTATTATCTATTGCATCGATGTGTTTTGCTCCTTTCAGGGAAGCCAGAATGGCCAGCACGCC
>JALUYM010000144.1 GCA_027018745.1 Bacteroidales bacterium
TGGCGGCAGCGTGGTCTTCGACATAAAGCCAGTCGCGCACATTTTCACCTTTGCCATAGACCGGAAGAGGCTTGTTGTGGCGAATATTATTGATAAACAGCGGGATAAGCTTTTCGGGGAACTGATTTGGGCCATAGTTGTTGGAGCAGTTCGAAATAATTGTCGGCAAGCCGTATGTGTCGTGGTAAGCCCTTACAAAATGGTCGGCACTGGCTTTGGAAGCAGAGTAGGGACTGTGTGGGTCGTAGCGGGTTTCTTCTGTAAAATAACCTTCTTTTCCCAAAGCCCCGTAAACTTCATCGGTAGATATCTGGTAAAACCGTTTTCCCTCCGGGTGGTCTTTCCAGATAGCACGGGCAGCATTAAGCAGATTGACTGTTCCCATCACATTGGTGACAACAAATTCGTTGGGGTTGCTAATGGAACGGTCAACGTGTGATTCAGCAGCCAAGTGAATGACACCGTCAAACAGTTCTTTTTGAAATAATTTTCTGATAAAATGATCATCTGTAATATCACCCAAGACAAAATGGTAATTATGTTTTTTCTCGATGTCTTTCAGGTTTTCCAGGTTTCCGGCGTAGGTGAGCTTGTCTAAATTGTAAATTTCATAATCGGGATATTTGTTTACAAATAACCGCACGACATGCGATCCGATAAATCCGGCCCCGCCGGTAATGAGTATTTTTTTCATATTATTAATTATTTATAATTTCTTTCGGTAGGCCTGTTCCCATTTCCAGGCGGAAGCCACCATTTCTTCCAAACCTTTTTCCGCTTTCCAACCCAGTTCTTCATTGGAGAAGGCAGGATCAGCCCATACCTGAACGATATCGCCTTCGCGACGGCCTACAATCTTGTAATTCAGCTTTAAACCTGAAACTTTCTCAAAAGCTTTAATAACTTCCAAAACAGAATAACCTTTTCCAGTTCCCAAATTAAAAACTTCAAAATCTTTTTTCATTTTATTTTGGATCATGCGGTCCACTGCAATAACATGGGCTTTGGCCAGATCGACCACGTGAATGTAATCGCGAATGGGCGTGCCATCGGGGGTGGGGTAGTCGTTGCCGAAAACCTTTAGCTGCTTGCGGATTCCTATAGCTGTCTGGGTAATGAAGGGTACAAGGTTGTTGGGAACGCCCAAAGGCAGCTCGCCGATAAGGGCCGACTCGTGTGCGCCGATGGGGTTGAAATAACGCAGGGCAATACCGTGAATATCCGAGGCTTTGATAGTGTCCTGAATGATTTCTTCGGAAATTTGTTTGGTATTGCCATAAGGCGATTCAGCTTTTTTAATGGGGGCTTTTTCCGAAACAGGTAACGTGTCAGGTTGTCCGTAAACAGTACAGGATGAGGAAAATACAATGTTTTGGATGTCGTTGTCCTTCATGCTTTCCAAGATGTTCATCAGCGAAACAAGGTTATTGCGGTAATACATCAGCGGTTGCTGTACAGACTCGCCCACTGCTTTGAAAGCAGCAAAGTGGATAACGCCCATGATGCTGTTGTTCCTCCTGAAGAAATCAGCTGTTTTTTTGCGATCACCCAGATCGAACACTTCCAAAGCCGGACGGATACCGGTGATTTTTTCGATTTTATCTATTATTTCTGCGCTTGAATTGGAAAGGTTGTCTACAATGATGACTTCAAAACCTTTGTTTTGTAATTCGACTACTGTATGGGAGCCGATGTATCCCGTTCCACCTGTTACTAGAATTTTCATGTTTTCTTTTGTTTATTGCGAGGTAAATATACAATGATTTTTTGCATGTTCCCGTGACGGAGAGTGTGGTTATTTAGGGAAAAATGTTTACAGTTTTCGTACCTGTCCGTTTTCAAGTATGTATTTTTCATGGCTTTCCGGACATTCAGCCAGGTTGTTTTCATCAAAAACCAGCCGATGGCCGTATTCGCTCATCCAACCAACCTGCCGGGCCGGGTTTCCCACTACCAGTGCATAGGGCAGGACTTCTTTGGTTACCACGGCTCCGGCACCAATAAATGCGAATTTACCAATATCATGCCCGCAGACAATGGTTGCGTTGGCTCCAATGGAAGCACCACGTCTGACAATGGTCCGGGTATATTGTCCGCGCCGGTTTACATTGCTGCGGGGGTTGATAACATTGGTGAAAACCATGGATGGGCCGAGAAAAACATCATCTTCGCAAATTACACCCGTATATATGGAAACGTTGTTTTGTACTTTGACGTTTTTACCGAGGACCACCTCAGGCGAAACCACCACATTTTGTCCGATGTTGCAGTTTTCTCCCAATTTACACCCACTCATAATGTGTGAGAAATGCCAAATTTTGGTTCCTTTTCCAATCTCACAGCCTTCGTCAATAACCGCAGTTTCGTGGGCAAAATAGTTTTTGTTCATAATGATCAGTTTTTATGTATAAATTCTAAAACGGCGCCGGTAATTACTTCCTGAATCTCCGGTGTCAATTCTGTATGGATGGGCAATGATACGACCGACCGGCACAGGTTTTCCGTTACCGGAAAATCACCTTCTGAATACCGTTTATTGCGATAAGCTTTTTGTAAATGTAGTGGTACGGGATAATAAATCGCCGAAGCAATGCCCCTTTCAGCGAGAAATTTCATAAGGGGTTCACGATTTACACTTTCATCCAGCACTAAAGTGTATTGATGGTAAACATGGGTGGTAAAAGATGCCTTTTGGGGAGTTTTTATTTTATGGCAATCGGCAAAAGCCTGATTGTAAAAAGCTGCTGCTTTTTGCCGGGCAGCGGCGTATTCGTCCAGATGGGGAAGTTTTACATCTAAAATAGCGGCCTGCAGCGTGTCGAGACGTGAGTTAATGCCGACGTAATCATGGTGGTAACGGATTTTCATGCCATGGTTGGCCAGCATGTGCAATCGTTCAGCTAACAGGTCATCGTTAGTAAAAACAGCCCCTCCATCACCGTAAGCGCCCAGGTTTTTTGAAGGGAAAAAAGAAGTGCAGCCTATGGTGCCAATGGTACCGGCTTTTTGCTTCTTTCCGGTCAGGGGATGGGTAAAATCAGCTCCCAACGCCTGGGCCGTGTCCTCTATCACAAACAGGTCGTTCTGCATGGCGATATCCATAATTTCTTGCATGTCCGCAGTTTGCCCGAACAAATGTACCGGAATAATAGCACGTGTTCGCGGTGTAATAGCTTTTTTTATTGCTTCCGGGTCGATGTTGTAAGTGCCGGGAAGGACATCCACCAACACCGGGGTTAATCTCAGCAAAGCAATGACTTCGGCGGTTGCAATGAACGTGAACGAGGTGGTGATGACCTCGTCGCCGGGCTTTAGTTCCAATGCCATAAGTGCCAGTTGCAGGGCATCGGTGCCGTTGCCACAGGCAATTACATGTTTCACCTGTAAATAGTCGGCCAAATGCTGTTGAAACCTGGTAACTGCCGGCCCTTTAATGAAAGCAGTGCTGTCAATAACTTCCTTAATGGTTTCGTCTATCTGGTTTTTCAATTTTTGATATTGACCTTTCAGGTCAACCATGGGGTATTTCATATTTTAAAACACTTTTGATACATATTTTCCGGAAGGAAGAAATTTTTTATTTGGGACAAAGGTAAGGAAACACGCGGAATTATGGTTTCTTGGCTGGGGGTTTTTTGGAGGGTTTTCCCGCTTTTGTTATCCCAAAGGTTTTTTAAGGAGTTTAAGCCTTTTTCAAGAACCTGTTTCAGGGATGCTTTCATTGATAGAAAGGGTTTGATCAGGCAAAAGATTTTTTTAACCGATGACAAGCTTCTTCTATCGTACTGCGGGGAGCAGCGAGGTTCATGCGTTGAAAACCCTGGCCCCCTTTGCCGAAAACAGGCCCGTGGCTAAATCCCAGTTTTGCCTCATGTATAAGTTTGGTTTTGACCTCTTTATCGGAGAGCCCTGTTCCACGAAAATCGAGCCACGCCAGAAAAGTCGCTTCGGGCGGGGTGAGTTTGATGGACGGGAGCGATGTTTGCAGAAAATTGCCGAGACAGGTAAAATTTTCCTGAATGTATTTCATTAATGCATCTACCCACGGCCCGCCATGCTTGTAGCCTGCCGTGGAAGCAACATAACCGAAAAAATTTCCCCTGAAAATGTGTAATTGCTCCAGCGTTTTCCGAAAACGTTTCCTCAGGTAGTCGTTGGAAATAATGACGGAAGAGGTAGCCAGTCCTGCCATGTTGAACGTTTTGCTGGGTGCAATGCAGGTAACCGTTATGTCGGCAATTTTATCCGAAAGTGTTGCCATGGGACGGTGTTTGAACCCCGGAAGGACCAAATCGTTGTGAATTTCATCTGAAACGATGATCACCTCGTTGCGTAAGCATATTTCACCTATGGTTTTCAACTCTTCTTCTGTCCAGCAACGGCTTGTCGGATTGTGTGGATGTGACAGCAGCAGCAGTTTGGCATGTTTTGCTTTTTCTTCCAGATCATTAAAATCAATGTGGTAATGTCCGTTTTTGTTCAACAATTGATTGTCTAATTGTTTGCGGCCATTGCTGTTAATAGCATCAAAAAATGGAAAATAAACGGGAGGCTGGACTATGATCCCATCGCCTTTTTGTGTGTATGTCAGGATAGAAAAATTGATAGCCGGTACAATGCCCGGCGAAAAGTTGATCCAGTCTTTTTTTATTTCCCATTGGTGTCGTGTTTTAACCCAATGGATAATAGCATCGAAATAATCATTAGACAATATGGAATAACCGTATACGGGATGTTCTGCCCTTTTTATCACAGCTTTGCGAATGAAACCGGGGGTCTCAAAGTCCATGTCGGCCACCCACATGGGCAATACATCTGCTCGGCCAAAGGTTTCTGTACGTAAATCATATTTTACGCTGTCGGTATTTTCGCGCGGAATGATTTTATCAAAATCGAAGGTACTCATGGGTTACTTTTTGGGGAATGGATGATCATGAAACAAGAGCAAAAACAGTTTTATTTTATGCATTATTTTATCTTGAAAAGGAATGTCCGGCTCCACCAAAGGCCCGGCGAATCTTTCACCTCTTTTCAGGAAATGTTTTACGAAATAGCGGGAGGTGATACCGTATTTTTGTAAAAACATATTCCTTCCCCTGTTTTTTTTAATCCTTTTGGTTGATTTGGAACCGAAATGGTACACCCGGCTTTGTCCAAGGCCTTTGAAATAACGAACGCCGGCCTGCCAGAGTTTCATGGATAAGTCCGGATCGGAATACATTCCCGGTGAAAACTCTACACTCATGCCGCCTACTTTGTCCCACAGATCAACCGGGACCAGGACAGGCGGCCAGGTGCTGCCCGACCAGTCTGGTTTCTCTAATTGTTGAAATTCCTGCAACAATAAATTTTCTTTAAAATTCTCAGGACTGTCACCGTAATTTTTCACGATGCCGCAAATATTTTTAATATCGTAAGGTTCTATCATGGTGGAAGAAAGCATGAAAGACCGATGGTCCAACTGTTGTATTTCCTTCAGCAGAAGGTCATCCCAGCCGGGCAAAACATACATGTCATCGTTGATGTAAACAATGTAATCAGTATGAACCAGTGAGCGGCAAGCATTCAGGCCGAAGCAAATGCCGAGGTTTTCCGGTGCGTAAACATAATCAATGTCTTTTTGCTGTTCAACCCAGGCCAGGCTGCCGTCTATCCCTTCGTTGACCAAAAGAATGATTTGGTGCGGATGGCGGGAATTTTGCCGGATGCTTCTGACACATAATTTTAAATATTCCAGATTGTTCCAGGTGGGAATCAGAAGGGAAAAAACATGGTTTCCCGAAGTTTTGGTCCGGCGAACTTTTTTTATTTCCTGGTTGTCCATTAATCGTATTTAAGGCTTTTTACCGTGCCAAATTCAGTTTTCAAAAGTACATTATTTTTTTATCCTGAATGTCCCCTGAATGAAAAACAGGAATCAGGATGGGATAAAAAAGGATCAGGCAGGGCCGGCCGTGATATCTTATTGAAGATTTGAAAGAACAAAGTAGATTTCCTGAAAAAATAAGGGTTTCAGCCGGTTTTGTTGAAAAATTTTCAGACCTTTGCCGGTAAAAAATACCGAAACCATGAAAGACCAATCCACCATAGATAAAAAAAACCTGGCTTTGTTGAAAGAGGTTATTCAAAATGTTATGCCGGTGAATAAATTGCTGGGTATCGAAATTCAAAAGCTTGAAAAAGGCTATGCCGAAGTGCGTGTCCCTTTTCAGGAAAAGTTTGTGGGCGATTTCCAGCGGGGTTTATGGCATGGTGGTATCCTGGCAAGTGTTGCTGATACCACCGGCGGACTGGTGGCGCTGAGTATGGCTAAACCAGGCGATCAGGTGAACACTGTTGATATGCGGATAGATTACCTGCATGGTGCCGTAGAAGCCGATGTTTTTGGTAAAGCCGAGTTGGTAAAATCCGGAAAACGTATTATTGTGGCTGATGTTAAACTATTTCAGGAACATCAGGATGAACCGGTGGTTGTAGCGAGGTGTGCGTTTAGTATTTTAAGGAAGTAGAAATAGTCACAAAAAAGGAGTTCGAATTCTCTTTTTTGGGATAAATTTATTGCGTTAACATCACAGGCATGATCAACATTAAAATGTTTTCTTTCTCATTGTTGTTGGTATCGGGAAGAATAATACCTGCCCGGTTGGGTGCCGACAGCTCAATATCAATATTTTCGGCTTCCAGCGTATTCAGCATTTCCTGCATGAATTTTGAGTTGAAACCGATTTCAATGTCTTCGCCCGAGTAGTTGCAGCTCAGCCTTTCTTTTGCATTACTGGAATAGTCGATGTCTTCAGCAGTCAGCACCAGTTCCTGTCCCGAAATTTTAAACCGTACCTGATGGGTTGATTTGCTGCCGAAAATAGCTACACGACGCAGGGAGTCCAGCAGGTTTTTTCTGTTGACCACCAGTTTGTATGGATTTTGTGTGGGGATAACGGCTTCATAGTTGGGATATTTGCCATCAATCAGACGGCAAATCATGGTTACATCATCATACTCAAAAACGACGTTGGTCTCGTTGTATTCCATTTTCACTTCCGTTTCAGGGTCATCAGGCATAATATTTTTCAGGTGGCTTAATGGTTTTTTGGGAAGGATGAAAGAAGCGCTTTTTTCCGATTTTATATCGTTGCGCCTGTACCGTACCAATTTATGGGCATCGGTGGCAACAAAATTCATGTGGTCCTGTTCAATTTCGCAAAGAACCCCCGACATGACCGGACGTAATTCATCGTTACCGGTGGCGAACAGTGTTTTCCCAAAAGCATTTACCAGCATGGAAGCATTGAGTGTAACCGAAATGGTGTCTTCTAACTGCGGAACCTGTGGAAACTCTTCGCTGTTGTGCCCTATGAGTTTGTATTTTCCTTCACCGGCAAGTAACTGAACTTCCTGTGAACTCAAATCCACATTGAAAGTAACCGGAATATTGGGGAACGTCTTGGTGATATCCAGCAGCATGCGGGCCGGGATAGCAATTTTTCCGGGGTCTTCGGCCATGTCAACCTGTACAAAAGCTGAAATGGTCGTTTCCAGGTCAGAGGCTGTAATTTTTAGTGATTTTTCCTCAGAAAGTTCAAATAAAAAATCATCGAGAATAGGAAGGGTATTGCTGCTGCTCATAACGCCGCTGATTTTTTGCAAACTCTTCAGCAGGCTGGTACTTGATATGATAAATTTCATGTCTATTGAATTTTCTTTTTAAATAAAAAATTGAAACGTAAAAATAAAAATTTCCTTTGATATTTCACCGGTTCTTTGAAATAAGTTTTCCACAAGGGTTGTTAAGTTTTTTTATGCCTTTTAAAACGGTTCTCTTCTCCTTTCCATAGCCGCCTGATATTTTGCCTGTGGGTATAGAGTAAAAAAATGGCTATTACAATAGCAAATGTTATTCTGGCAGGATGTGTATCATGGTAGATCAGTATATCGGCCAGCGGAAAAGAGATCCCGGCCAACATAGAACCGAGGGAGACATAACCTGTAGCCAATACAACAATGATAAAAACCACTACCGGAATCCACACTACATGAGGAAATAGCGCTATGCCCATGCCCAGCAGTGTAGCCACACCTTTTCCTCCTCTGAATGAGGCAAAAACAGGAAAAACATGTCCGATAACCGCCAGGAAACCGGCTGCCATAAGCAAATAAATGGTTTGTTTAAGGTCCCATGCCGGTGGTATGAAATAGCGCATAAAAAAAACAGCGAGGAAACCTTTAAGCACATCCACAAGGATAACCGGTATTCCCGCTTTCATGCCGAGAACCCGGATGGTGTTAGTGGCACCAGCGTTCCCTGAGCCTTCGTTGCGAATATCCACTCCGTAAAGCCATTTGCCTACCCATACAGAGGTTGGAATGGAGCCGAGCAGGTAGGCCAGCAGAAGTCCCGATAAAAGTTTGATTTCCTGCATGCTGCAAAAATAGAAAAGTTTCAGGAAGAGGTGCGTGTCCGCAAGGACTTTTGTGTTTTCCTATGAAGCACAGCAACTTAGTTTGGAGATGTCTTTGCCAAAAGTGAGTGCAGCCAGTTTGATACCTTCCCCCATGGTGAGATAGGGGTAAAGGTTTTCTGCCAGGTCGGTGACAGTGATACCGTATTTTATGGCCATGCTAAGCATCTGTATGAGTTCGCCACCTTCGGGGGCAACAACACGGGCTCCGATAAGTTTGTCTGTTTCGGTGTTGCGGATAAGCTTGATAAATCCGCGGGTATCCCTTGCTGCCAGGGCACGTGGGATATCCTTCAATTCCACTTTCGAAAATTCATAAGGAATGTTCCGGGCTTTGGCCCCGGCTTCATCCAGTCCGGCCCCGGCCACCTGCGGGTCGGTAAACACCACCCATGGAAGAGAAGTATAGTCTGCTGTTTTGCCCGCTCCCGTAAAGGCATTCTC
>JALUYM010000145.1 GCA_027018745.1 Bacteroidales bacterium
ATCTTTCCCTCAAAAGCGGCCGTATAAACATACGCCGGCGTGTCGGCCACATCGCCTGCCGCAAAAATGTGCGGGATGTTAGTCTCCATCCGGCTGTTGACGGCAACATGGCCATTGGGGGCCAGCCGGACACCGGCATTTTCAAGTTTTAACTTTTCGGTGTTTGCCGTTATCCCCGTGGCAACGACGATCTTTCCCGGTTCGGTCAGTTCGGAAACAGTGCCGTCGGGGCGCCTGAGATGGATTATGGTATCCGCTCCCCGTTTTTCAAACCTTACTACCCTGAAATCAGGCAGGATTTCAATGCCTTCATTGCGCATGTGTTTTTCCAGTTCTTTGCTGATGTCGGGCATTTGGGTCCTTAAAACACGGTTGGTAAATTCAATGATACGTACCTTAACCCCCAGACGGTTGTATGTCATGGCTATTTCGCAGCCGATATAACCTGCTCCCATAATCGTAATGCTTTCAGGTTTTTCTTCTAAATTAAACAAAGAAACGTTGGTCAGGTAGCCTATGTTATTCAGGCCTTCAATGTCTGGTATTTTTGTCCTTGCCCCCGTGGCAATGAGGAATTTCAAAGCAGTGTATTTATCTTTGCCATCAACCACAATGGTTTTGTCGTCCGCGAATTCTGCCCAGCCGGTTACGAGGGTGAGGCTTTTGAAATCACTTACCACATCCATGTACTTTTTTTGTTGAAGCGTGGCCACCAACTGCTTTTTGTCTTTGATAACCTGTGCAAAATCAAGGGTCACTCCTTTGGGCCGGATACCGGCAAAGTTGGAGTGCGTGGCGTGGTAAACCGTTTCGGCACTGCGGATCAGCGTTTTGGAAGGCACGCATCCCACATTGACACAGGTTCCCCCGAAATCCAGACCCGCATTTACCATGAGTGTGCTGAGGCCAAGGCTTTCTGCCTTTATGGCGGCCGAGAAGGCAGCAGAACCACCACCAAGAATGATTAGGTCGTACTTTTTTGAAACCTTTTTTCCGGTGGTTATTTCGCTAACAACACGGTAATGACTTGTGCTGTTGATGGTTTGGATGATCTCTTCTTTCGAAATTATCTTTTCGTCATAAGTAAATACACCTTTTTTTTCGGGGAACGAGACTTTTTTATCTACAATTCCCGCTTTTTCTTTAAATCGATTTTCAATGGTGGTGGCGCAGCCGTCACAAGTCATGCCTTTTATTTTTAATTCTATTGTTTTCACCTTTTTAAGCTTTATTATTTTGGAACCAACGTATCTCTAACCACTTTATAGTTTGTAGTATTTACAGATTTAATGATCTTCTTTGCCGATGTCTTTGACTTGTCGTATTTTACCACGGCAGCACCCATATGGAAATCTGCTTTTACATTTATAACACCCGGTACCTTATACACTGCGTTTTCTAAGTGATCATCACAGACAGAACAGGTCAGCCCCTGAACATGAAGATGCAGTGTCTGTATATTTTTTTGTTGAACTACGATGGCTTCTTTTTTGTTATCCGGGTAGAAAACAGGGGCATAATCGGGAAACATCATCATGAAAACTGCAAAAACAGTAATAATCCCCAAAAAGAATTTCGTTCGCCAGAAAGAGGTTTTCTTATTTTCTTCGCAGGCACATTCTGTTTTTTTTGTCTTACGTGGCTTCAGCTTCAGATACCAGGCAAAGCCCAAAAAAACAACGGTTATTCCAATAAGATAAGGCCGGAAGGGCTCCAACCACGAAAAAGCGGAGGCAGCTCCTGCTGCTCCTGAAATAAGTGCTAATGCAGGGGTAATGCAACACAGCGAAGCAGCTATAGCAGTGAGAAAGCTTGTTCCTGCGAGTTTGTTTGCAGACAATTTTTTTATTTTCATACACTGCCCTCCTTTCTATAATATTTGGTCATCAAATATTATTTTAAATAAATCGAGATGTTGACTTTGAAGTGAATAATAAAGGGTTTGCCCTTCCCTCCGCATGGTAACGATGTTGCCATCTTTCATTTTACGCAGGTGTTGGGAAATGGCCGGGACACTCATGCCGAGAATGTCGGAAAGATCGCAGGGGCACAACTCAGGCTCTTCATGCAAAAGAAACATGATTTTTAACCGGACTTCATTTCCTGCCAAAGAGAGTACTTTGCTCAATTGATGGATGGGTAAAGCTTTGGATGCCAGTTTCTTTTTGCAGGCATCAATTTTTTTTCTGTCGGCATATAACCTGATACAGACTTGATCGCTCATTTTTTTGTTTTCGAAATAACGGGACAAAAATATATCTATTTGCTTATTTAAGCAAATACTTAAATATAATTTATATTTTTTTAACAATACCGACGAAATTTTTTGGGAAAGCTGACTAAAGAGTTTTGTAAAGCATTTCCGGGAAAATGGTATGAAATTTTTTTACTTTTTATACTTTTCCATTAAACCGAAAGCAAAAGGTGTCCAATAACAAGCTTTTATCCCGCTTTTCTTAAATGCTTTGTTTACCCAGGAATTACAGGTGTCAAAAAGAGAATATCGTCCGACAGCTAGGTAAAAATCATCATTTGTTGAATAGCCTTTGTTTTGAAGGATTATTTTTTGTCCGTTTTTACCTTTCTTAAATGACCCTGAAATGAATTTATTTAATTTCTTTAGTTCTGTTTCTGTAATATTAATTTTAATCCAGGACTTTCTTTTGTGGTTATATCTTGTTAAATGGATTAACGTTGAACCTTTCAGAAATAAAGCTTTGAAAGCATTGCCAAAAGTTAAATCATTCCAGGAAGGGGTGTTCAGATAAAAGTTTTCATCTCCCCAGCCAAAAGACAAATATTTTGTGTTTTGAGTATATTTTAAATCTTTTAAAAGCTCATTGCCTATGTTGTTAATAGGAATAATTATAGCAAGATGGACTCCGTTACTGCTCAGGAATATCTCTTTGTTTTTTTCAAGGCCTGGCTTAGTTTTGTTTACTGTGATATAGGAGAAAATGAGGGAAATAATGACATAGCTCACGGGGATGAGAAGGAAGTATAAAAACCACTTTAATATTTTCAGAAATATTTTCATTTGAATTTTTTTCCCCGTTCATAATTATTGCAACTGTTGCGAAGTTCATATTTATTTTTCGGTTTCTTTTACGGCAGCCAGTTTCTTATCGTCTTTATAATGTCGGATTTTAATGTTCATGTAAGCGAAAAACACGGTCATTAGGGGACTGATCAGATTAAAAAAAGCATAAGGCAGGTACGTAAGGGTAGGCACTCCGAGCACTTTCGCCTGGGTGGCGCCACCCGTGTTCCATGGAACCAGCACCGAAGTTACCGTGCCGGCATCTTCCAATGTGCGGCTCAGGACTTCGGGTTTTAGTCCGCGGTCTTCAAAAGCATCATGGTACATTTCTCCAGGTACTACAATAGAAATGTATTGGTCAGAGGCTGTGATATTAAAAAAGATACAGGAAATAGCCGTAGAAGTGATAAGCGATCCATCGGTTTTTACCAGTTTTAATACCGATTGTGTTACTTTTCTGAGCATTCCGTTGGCTTCCATCATACCACCAAAAATCATGGCTGACAAAATTAGCCAGATGGTATCAAGCATGCCTTCCATGCCACCGGTTGAAAAGAGGTCGTTCATGGTGGAATTGCTGGTTGCCACATGGGTTGGCCCGTAAATGGCTTGCATTACGGCAATATAGGAAGCCTTGGCATAATTGTCTGTTATGTGGGTAAGACTTTTTATGATTTGTGGTTGGAAAATAACGGCTGCAATACCTCCAAGCAAGACACCAATTGCCAGTGCCGGTAAAGGTGGCATCTTTTTCATGATGACAATAAAGAGAATCAACGGAACCAAAAACAACCATGGGTTTATGTTAAAAGTTTGTGTGATAGAGGCCTGAACTTCTTTTATGTGTTCCGGCGGTTGGCCACTATGTGCAGTGAAACCCAGAATGAGGAAAATGATAAGGGTGATGGATATGGAAGGTACCGTAGTGTACAACATATACCGGATGTGGGTAAAGATATCTGTTCCGGAAACGGCAGGGGCCAGGTTGGTGGTATCGGAAAGCGGTGACATTTTATCTCCGAAATAGGCACCGGATATGATGGCACCTGCAACAATGGCTTTACTAAAACCCATGGCATCTCCGATACCCAGTGTGGCAACACCAATGGTCGCAATAGTGGACCAGGAACTGCCTGTGGCTGTTGAAACGATCATTCCGATCAATACCGCAGCAAAAAGAAAGATATCCGGTTTCAGAATATCCAGTCCGTAATAAATTAGTGCCGGCACCACACCACTGATAAGCCAAGTACCGGCCAACGCCCCGATAAGTAACAAAATAAGAATAGCCGGCATAGCCGTCCCAATGGTTTTGACGATTTGGTCTCGCATTTCTGTCCAGGTAAAGCCCATCCGCAGTCCAAGAATTCCCGAAATTGCAGCAGCAGACATCAGGGCAACCTGATTTGCCCCCCTGAGCGTGTCTTTCCAAAATAAAACATTCATTGTCAGCAGAATTATCAGGAAAACGATGGGTATCAACGCTTCGGCTAAATTCGGTTGACGTTTTGTTCTCGACATATATCACTTTAATTTTCCCGGATGGCCGCAAGGTAGGAATTTTTATGGCTTAAAAAGGGGTTAATTTTTGTAAATATCTTTTTTGGTTTTCAGCAGCAGATAAAGATTTGTACTGCTGTAAAGTATCCAAATGATGGCAATCAGTAACGGAACACTTTCCTGAAACCGGGGATTGTAATTCATGATTACAAATCCCATGGCTGGAAAAGTAATGCCTGCCAGAATATATATCCAGAAATTTTTACTGTCTATCCTGTTTACTATCCCTTCTACCAGTAACAAAGCCCCCATAATAAAAATCCAGGACGAAAAAATGATCAGGAAAAACTGCTTGTCAGGTACCGGATACGTAAAGAGTACCAATCCGAAAAAAGCATCGGCAAGACCTTCCAATATGATTTTGGCATTGATTGTTTTATCAAAATGGAAAAAGAGATAAAGCATGGTGGCAAAAGCACTCAATAGTACTACAACACCAAAAGCAAAAGAAACTCCTGAAAGTGAAATATGGGTAAACAATAATAATAAGGCCGGAATTAATAATAGTGCTGCCCGGGTAATTCGGTATCCCAGTTTCATAATTTTTTCTCACAAAGATAAAAAAAGATTTATGTATTTCCCTGGTTCTGCCAATTAGGAACTTCCCGGTTGCTTAAATTGTTAAAACGACCATTTTAGCCGCAAATAATACATTTGTCCGTAATGGCCGAATTCCGTTCCGGGATTTCCGAAAAAAAGTTGTCCCATGACAAAAAGCCCCATATTTTCCGTGAGGCTGATATCCAGTGAGGGAGCAGTGAATACCGAATGATCGTTGGGATTGTAAATGCAGGAAACATCTGCTTTTATCAGAGGTGTAACCGGATAAGATACTTCACCAAACAGGTCAAATTTTGACCGTGTCAGTGTTTTAGGGTTCATATTTCCAAGCATAAAAAAGGTCCCCCTGCCCGCATTACCGGTGGTTCCTGCACTGTTAAAAATAAAGGACCCGTTTAGATATATCTGGTTGGGGAAGGTATAATTGGCACTGACAGAAGCCACTAATTGTCCTGTGGTGTCGGAAAACCGGTCAAGATTTCTGAAGTAGGAAACTTCTCCGGTAAACCCTGCGCTTTTGATTTGTCCTGCCCAGCCCATACCAACCACCATATCTTTTTTCATGACCCCGCCCAGAAACTGGAAGTCATAATTTTGCACATTGAATTTATACATGGCTGCAGCAGTAACCTGGTGATGATAATCCAGTTTGGCAGCCAGTTGCAACGAGGAAAAATCGCCGGTGTAATATCGTAATAATATGGCATCGCTGCCGGGGCGTTCCACGTAATCAAAATCAAAATAATTGTAAGTATTGAAAATGTCGTTGGGGTTCCAAATGAGGTTGACGCCCCAGTTGATGCGCTGCCGGCCGACGGTCAGAACGAAGTTTTTCAGTGTCCATTTCATGTAAAGCCGGTCGATATTGGTATACAGAAGGAAAGAACTGTCTTTGGCGAGGTTGAAGGTGAGGTTCATCCAGCCGTAGTCTTTCAGCAGAGTATTGGAATAATAAGGATAATAGCGGGCCATTAAGGGACCGAAGTCGAAATTGTTTCGGATACCGGCTGAAAATTCCAGCGATTTCACCGGATACCAATGCAGGTCAATGCGGTTGTATACATTTGAAAGGTTTGTCCATTTCGCTTGGTCTGATGGTGCCCACGTGGTATTCAGGTACTCCAGAAATCCCGTGGCGGTGAACTTACGGGATTTCTGTGCCCAAACCCGACTTCCCGCTAGGAAAATAAGAAGTATGATGAGTAGTTTTTTCATATCGTTATTTCGTTTTTATCTTATACTCCCCTGTGCTCTTCAGGATCCTGTGCTCTTCGGGATTTGCAATCCCGAAGTTAAAGGGCTGCAAGATTTTC
>JALUYM010000146.1 GCA_027018745.1 Bacteroidales bacterium
AGCATTCCGGCCATGAGCGGAAATCACTTTCTGATACCAGGGGTGCGCCTGGGCATATTTTTCCATGAGCGTATAACTGTCGGCAATCCGTAACCAGGCATCGGTGATCATGGAAGGGTTGTTGTAATGCCTGGCCAGGAAGCGTTTGAACCAGACAACAGCCTGAGTATAGTTTCTCAGTTTGAAATAACTATATGCCAGACTGTAATAAGCCGGAGCATAAAATGCTGACCGGATGGCCCCGCGGCTGGTCAAAAAGACCTTGTAAGCCCATGCTGCCTTGGAGTATCTGCGCAATTGATAATAACAGGAAGCCTGCCAGTACAAGCTTTTCAGTCGAATTTCCGGATCGCTGCCGTATCGGGCTGCTTTCCTGAAATAAATCAGCGCCCTGCCAAAATTCCGTTGGTTAAAAAAGTCGACAGCCTGGGTAAAAGACAGTTTTTGATAAGCTACCCGTAAGCTTTTTTGTTTCACGCCCGACCGTTCAATGGAAGAAATGGCCGCCAGGTTATTGTGTATGTTCACATAAAGCCGGGCCAACAGGGCCATGGCTTCCGAACGCCATTTCGGGTTAATACCCTGTGTATGGATAAAATCCTGCACCAGGGCAACGGGATCATGGTTGCGGTCTCCCTTTTCACGGATACTCAAACGGGCATAAGCAAGCAATGCCTGCGCCCCAATTTCGTTCGATTTATTTAGCCGGTAAGCATAAACCAGTGCATTTTGTGCAGCAGTAATCTGTGCCGTTTTCAAATAACATTGCCCGAGATAATACCAGGCATCCTGTGACACTTCCCTGCCGGCACCGGTAGCCTGCTGAAAATAATAAATGGCTTCGGCATATTTCTGGTTTTTAAAATAGGTATATCCCAACCGGTAAGCCTCATCGGGTTTTATACTGCTGCGCGCCAGTTTTTCATATGCAACAAAATATGGTAAGGCACCGCGGTAATCGTTCAGTTTATATAAGCTGTTGGCCATTAACCGGTTCATGGGAACTTTCAGGTTGTATTTAGCTGAAGGCAGGTATTTTTTCCCCAATTCAACCACTTTGTTATAAGCAGTTTGCCGGTAATATATGTACATCAAATAAACAGGGACCATTTGTTTAAACCGGGGATCATCTTTTATCAGTAAAAAAGCCTTCAATGCATCCTTGTAATTTTTCAGTTCGTACTGTGTATAACCGTAATAATATGCTGCCGGCACGGCAAAAGGGCTTTTTGTCCCCATGACCTCCTGAAAAAAAGCCATGGCTTCATCTGTTTTGTTGCGCCGCAGCAGGCAGTATCCTTTTTTATAGTCATATTCCAATTGCTGCATCCGGTTCAGTTTGGCCATATTGACCTGGTTGAACACTTTCAAGGCCTGTGTATAACGCCGGTTTTGGAAGTAAGCAACGCCTATGGAAAATTTCACTGATGGCAACCAGGCACTTTCGGGATAATGGCCCAAAAAACGGGTAAGCCGCACCAAGGCATCATTTTCATGCAACTTCACAGCACATTCGGCGGCATAGAAAGCAGCATTTTCAGCTTTCAGGTTTTGTTTTTCCGGCAAACGGTCCAGATATTCATCAAACATTTGTCCGGCAGCACCATAATTTCCCTCGCTAAAAAGAACCATGGCCTTCCGGTACAGATTGCCCGGAGACTGGTAAAAACCCGTCTGCTGCGCTTGTAACCCCTGAAAAAGCAACAGGGCGAACAGAAAAAGGAATCCTGTTTTATAGCAGTTTATTTTCATAAGGTTGAATGAATAAATTTTTTCATTAAAAATAGGCAGAACTCCATCACGGTAAATGCCCGTGCACAGAATTTATCAACATATTTTAGTGAAACGTTTGAAAAGATAAAATGTTATCCGTAAAAGATGGGTTTTTAAATTTTTTGTGCTTTAATTACAATAAAACTGCCTTCACCGTATCCGGACTGTACTTTTTGTATTTTGTTTATTTCATCTATGCTGCCAAAAACAGTTTGGAAGGTCTCCACTACCTTAAAACCCGTTTGCCTTAAAATACCATACAACTCTTCCGTTCCAAAAAATGTAGCCTCTTTATAAAAAATACTTTTATCTTTTTCCCTGAGATATATCTTTCCTATGGGGCTGTCTTTGTCCACAAATCCAATAATGAAAGAACCGGCATCTTTTAAAACCCGGTGCACCTCCCGAAAAGAAATAGCAATATCATCAACAAAACAGATGGTAGTAACCATTAAAACAGCATCTTTGCTTTTATCAGGATAAGGCAAATCTTCAGCCACCCCGTCAATGGCCACAAGGCCTCTTTTTTCGGCTTTTTCCCGCATGGCTGCCGACGGTTCCACACCTTCTTTAATACCCAGCGGATGGGCAAACATGCCACTGCCTATTCCCACTTCAATAATATCTCCTTTCGCGGGCATGGCCTTTCTTACGGCATTCAGCTCCGACCGAAATGCATACTCATTGATAACAAACCAGTTATCATATTCTTCCGTATATAAATCAAACGGTTTAGTTTTGGGCACGGTATTTTATTTTTGCAATGAAAATTTTTACTTTTTCTCTCCGCTTTTTATTGTTTTTTTTCAGGAAATTTTTTCGGCCACCATTAACCGGGCATAATTTCTAAAGTAAAGGTGTTCTTCAAAATGGCTGAAACCAAATTCGGAAAGCATTTTTTTCAAATCGCGTTCAATAAAATCAAAAGCATAAGGGCACTCGCCTTTTTGAAAAGGAATGCGGTAATAAAACGGCATGGCATGCATATCAAATTCAGCAAAATCAAGAATATTAAAG
>JALUYM010000147.1 GCA_027018745.1 Bacteroidales bacterium
TGTGATTGTAGATGATTTCACCAAAAAAGCCAAAGAAAATAACTGGAAAGATAAAAAGTTTGCACAGAAAGTTCAACGTGACGCTTTTTTTAAATGGTTCGATGAAAATATCAACGAAGTGAATCAAGTAATTCACCTCGGGGCCCGCACAGATACTACCGAGTTTAACAAAAAAATATTTGATATCCTGAATCTGGAATACAGCAAACAGATATGGCTGCGTTGTGCGGAACATGATATTCCTCTGATTTACGCATCTTCGGCAGCCACATACGGGGGGGGGGAACTGGGTTACGATGACAATCATGAAATAGTGGAAAAACTCAGGCCGCTGAATGCTTATGGTGAATCAAAAAATGATTTCGACAAATGGGCTCTCCGGCAACAAAAACAACCACCTTTCTGGGCCGGATTGAAGTTTTTTAATGTTTATGGGCCCAATGAATATCATAAAGGACGTATGGCTTCGGTTATTTTTCATGCTTTTTATCAGATCAATGAATCCGGCAAAGTGCGGTTGTTTCGTTCACACCGGCCTGACTTTAAAGATGGGGAACAATTGCGCGATTTTATTTATGTGAAAGACCTGGCAGATGTAATATGGTTTTTGATGAACCATCCGCCGGTTTCGGGACTGTACAATCTGGGAACCGGAAAAGCCCGTACTTTTCTTGATTTGGCAAGGGCTACTTTTGCTGCCTGTGATAAGGAACCTGATATTGAATTTATTGATACACCGGAAGATATCCGTGACAAATACCAGTATTTTACTGAAGCTAACATGGGAAAATTACGTGCTGCCGGTTATAACAGGCCATTTACTTCGTTGGAAGAAGGCGTGGAGGATTATGTCCGGAATTTTTTGTCCAAAGGAAAATATTTCTAACAGGAAAGTTTTTTTGATGATTATTCCATCTGATGGGCCAACACCTGGCGGATTTCCTGCAACAATAATTTGGTTCTTTTTAAGGTGTTAATAACCTGTAGCTTATCTAAGGATACTTTGTCGTAATGTTTTTTGAAATATTCGCGGGTTCCCTGAATGGTCATTCCTTTTTCTTTGACCAGGTGATAGACAATCTCCAGGTTATCAATGTCTTTTTGCGTAAAAAGCCGGGTACCTTTGGGGCTTTTTTGTGGTTTGATAAAAGAGAACTCTTTTTCCCAATAACGGATCAAAGAGGGCCGAACGTTGAACTTTTCAGCCACTTCACCAATCCGGAAATAAATTTTTTGTGCCATGATGCCAGATTAATCCATTGATTGGGTCGGGATCTTTGAAAGTGCTACCATTTTCGAATATTCGGCCGGCGTAAGGTCGTTGAAGAAGAAGTCAATGGGATTAATGGGATGGTGGTTCTTTATGACTTCATAATGCAGGTGCGGCCCGGTTGATTTACCAGTATCTCCCACAAGGCCAATAACCTGTCCGCGTTTAACATATTGACCGACCTTAACTTTAAAAGCACTGAGATGGGCGTAGCGTGTCATGTATCCGTAACCATGGTCCACCAGAATTTCATTGCCGTACCCTCTGTTCGAACGAATGATTTGTACTACCCTGCCATCGCCCGTTACATGTACAGGAGTACCAATAGGGGCAGCAAAGTCAATACCTTCGTGAAATTTTCTTACTTTGTAAAACGGATCGATACGATAGCCGAAATAGGAAGAGATACGCTGCATGTCGATGTTTCGGATTGGCTGGATGGCCGGAATACAGGCCAGCATTTTTTCTTTGTTGCGCGCCATGGCAAACACCTGATCGAATGATTTTGACTGAACGTACATTTCGCTGGTGAGTTTGTCCAGCTTTTTGGCCGTTTCAATAAGCAGTTTTGATTCGTTGTAGCCTTCGAGGCTGGCATACCGGTCGACACCGCCAATACCGGCCTCTCTCACCGATTTCGGGATAGGATTGGCATCGAAAATTACCCGGTAAATGTTGTCGTCGCGGTATTCCAGTTCATTCATCAGTTTTTGCAGGTTGTCCAGCTTGTCGTTCATAATACGGTATTGCAATTTATATTCGGCAATTTCGCGTTTCAACATCAATTCTTTGGGCGATTCGAAAAAATTAAAAAGAATAAACACAAATACCGCTGTAAGTGCTATGGCAGAAAAAAAGAAAAGGAAAAAACGAAACAATTTCTGTCCGTGCGTAAGTTTTATTTCTTCATACGAGAGCGTTTTCTCGTTAAAAAAATACTTGGTTTTGGCCATAATTCCGATCCTTTCAGGAGGCAAAATTAATAAATTGGCGTAAATTTGCAATCTTAAAAATTATAAATATTAACCGATTATAGTTAATTACTTGTTTATGACTTCATTTGAGATCCGAAATACGTTTCTTCAGTTTTTTCAATCAAAACAACATAAAATTGTCCCCGGGGCACCCATTGTGGTAAAAGATGATCCTACTTTGATGTTTGTCAATGCAGGAATGAACCAGTTCAAGGATATTTTCCTTGGTAATGTGCCACCTAAAAGTCCCCGGGTGGCTGATACCCAGAAATGTTTGCGCGTTTCGGGCAAGCACAACGATTTGGAAGAAGTCGGTCACGATACTTATCATCACACCATGTTTGAAATGCTGGGAAACTGGTCTTTTGGTGATTATTTTAAAAAGGAGGCTATTGCCTGGGCCTGGGAGCTGCTGACCGAAGTTTTTAAAATTGATAAGGGAAGCCTGTATGTTACCTATTTCGGTGGTGATCCGGAAGAAGCACTGTCGATGGATGAGGATGCCCGGAATTTTTGGCTGGTACATGTCCCTGCTGATCATG
>JALUYM010000148.1 GCA_027018745.1 Bacteroidales bacterium
CACTGTTTATAAAATCATTCATGTCTTTTATAAATGAATATCAAATGGATGATGACAAGATTGTTAAAAAACTTTTTGGTGTCTTAGAGGAGATGATACAGGATTTTGATACCCAAACAAAGCAAGACCTAAATAGAATAAGTTTTTTGTACGAAGAGAATAGGGATTTTATGGAGGAACTGTATAAGTCAGAACATAATGCTATAAAACAATTTAAGCATAGAAACTTGTCAAAAACACAACAGAATCTTTTTAATGCCTATATCCTGTTATTTACGTTAATAGAAAAGAATTTTTATGACAAAAGCGCTGACTTGAGTGATTTTTTGAGTTATTTTATGAACAGTGTTTTATTCAGTGTTGTTTCTACTGATGACCTTGGAAATGCACTTTTCATTTTTCAAACACTCAATGACAGAGGAGTCGGACTTGCCCCAACGGATCTGTTGAAAAATCTACTTCTTATGAATGATAAACATAATAAGACAAATCAAATTGTTACAAAATGGAAAAACTTTATTGATACTATAGAGGAGGGGAGCAAGTCGAATCAAAACATAAAGCCAGATCGTTTTTTAAGACACTATATTATGGCTAAGTTCGGCAAGCATGATTTGAAGGTTACGGATGTTTTTGAATACATCCAGTCACATAAAAAAGAATTAAACATTGAAGATAACCCTCTTGATTTTCTGGCAGACATCCAAAAAAGAGCAAGTTACTATGTAAACTACTATCAGAGTATTGGTCGCAATGGAGAGCCGTTGGAAGCCCTTGAGAATATGAGAGAGTTACGATTTATGAGTCAACTGCTTCTACTAATGTTTGCAGACAAGATGCCTGAAGAATGTTTTAATGACTTTTGTAAGAGATTGGAAAACCTTTTGTTTGTATATACAATTAGTGGAAAACTTACAAAAGAGTTTGAAAGCCTGTTTTGTAAATGG
The DNA here is from genome assembly GCA_027018745.1 of Bacteroidales bacterium. GTDB lineage: Bacteria > Bacteroidota > Bacteroidia > Bacteroidales > F082 > Sulfidibacterium. Next base: position 948 of record JALUYM010000148.1, read on the forward strand.
GCATCTATCATTTCAAATATTGATTCTGAAGAAACATATAATGCATTCATAAAAGAAAACTTTGAGCCGGAATTCAAAGAACAGAAAACACTGTTTTTTAATAACTTTCTTGTGCTTTCCCAGAGAGGCCAAACACAATATAGACAACGATATATTTTGGCAAAGCTTGACCAGATACTTGAACATGCTGTGGCGGGCAATCAAAAGCTTACAAGAAGTGAGATAGTAAATGCTAATAAGGAGATTGAACATATTCTTCCCCAAACGCCAGAAGATGATCTGCGTGAAGAGTTTGAATCTGGTTTGGATGAAGAGGAAACTTATGAAGATTATGTCATTAAATTTGGTAACCTGACATTGTTACCAAAAGCTATAAATATAGTGGCCAGTAATCACTTCTTTGAAGATAAAAAAGATGAATATCTTGGAGAAAATCAAAGCTTTAAACTTACAAGGGCAATTTGTGCAGATATTAAGTTGGGTGAAAATACAAAGTTGAATAAAATTTTAAATTATGCCGAGATAGAAAAATTTAATGAGTGGAATAAAAATACCATATTAGAAAGACAAGAGCAATTAGCAAAACTTGCATTACTTGTTTGGGGATTTGATGAAGTTTAACTATGTTATGTTTTCAGAAACAGTTACTATTTTTTCTGAAAAAATAAAGGAGTGCAATGATGAACAGTTACCAGAAAAAGGTGTTTGCAAAGATATATGGATACGGAAGAGGGTAGATGTTCTTAAAAATGATTTCATGGAGGAGATCAATAAATGAAACATGCAAATATGATCTACCTGAAAAAACTGCTTACCGACGCCGGCTATGACCAGCACAGGATAGAAGGCGACTGGATCATTGCCAAGTCTTCCTATTATCGGCATAGTGCGGCACTATTGATAGACGAGTTTTCAGTCCTTGCTTTGCCGGAAAAGGTTGCGATGCAGCTGAATCTTTATGAAGACGGAAACTTCATTCCTCTCGAAAATACACCAGCTGGTTTTCCCATGGGAATGGCTTTGGAGATGAAAGAGCTGCTTTTCTGGCTTAAAAAGAGTGTAAAACTACCGGAAGAAAAACCTGCAGGCGTAAGCACAACAGATGTTGAGACACTGCGTAAAGAGCGGCGCGGACAGGAGAAGCTTAGAAAAGCACTTGATGACTATTGGCAAAACCAGTGCGCGGTAACAGAGGTTAAGAACAGAGATTTTCTCGTAGCCAGTCACATTAAGCCCTGGGCGGAGTGCGACAGTGACGAAGAGAGATTGGATGTATACAACGCCTTTCTGCTCAATACTGCACTCGATAGAGCATTTGATCAAGGGTACATCAGCTTTGATCAGGAGGGAAAAATCATACTTAGCCCTCAGTTGAACCGAGATGAAGCAGAACTAATGGGAATTCACAAATTTATGCAGCTGCGTCATCTTGAAAAAGAGCATCTTAGATACTTGGACTACCATCATGAAAACAAATTCAAGAAATAGCAGAGTTAAAATTGAATCTTATCGTATCTAGATGAACTGTAATGTATCGTGTGAAAGGTCTGAAACTTAAGCGAGAGGGGAGTTCGGTGATGTTTACCGATGTTTTATGAATCTTGTCGTATGTAAGTTATGGTGGGTCCTCCGAGACTCGAACTCGGGACCGCCCGGTTATGAGCCGGGAGCTCTAACCAACTGAGCTAAAGACCCTTACTTGGGAGTGATTGCAGCTTTGGGCTGCATGGTAAGTTTTTCGTCGGAAGTATAACGACTGTAGTCTTTGAATGCAATTAAATTTTCCAAAATTCCGAAGATGACGGCAAAGATGATAAACGAAGTTCCTCCATGG
>JALUYM010000149.1 GCA_027018745.1 Bacteroidales bacterium
TCAGTATTTTTGTATGCGGGATATACGGTTCAAAAACCTTGTCAAGAACTGTAATTGTTGCCATTGTAAATAAAGATTTATAATAGCTTACAAAGATAATATTTCATGGAAATTTTTCCCTTTTCCTCAAAAATATTTTTCAGGACGGCCGGTTCAGCTGCAATACGCCAAGATTTACATGAATATTGCCTGTTCTTTGGCAAAAATTGTACTATATCCGTCAGAAAAATCTCTACTTTTGTAAAAAACTCCGCCCTATGAAGCCACAAGTAAGTATCATTATGGGCAGCACTTCCGATTTGAAGGTCATGGAAAAAGCCGCCCAGTTTTTTGACGAAATGGAAATTCCGTTCGAGATGAATGCCCTTTCGGCCCACCGCACCCCGGAAGCTGTAGAAAACTTTGCCAAAAAAGCCGAATCACGCGGCCTGAAGGTCATTATTGCCGGCGCCGGAATGGCTGCGCACCTTCCCGGAGTCATTGCTGCCAGTACTTCCCTTCCGGTCATTGGGGTTCCCATTAATGCCACCCTGGATGGCATGGATGCCTTGCTGGCCATTGTGCAAATGCCCCCGGGTATTCCTGTGGCTACGGTGGGAATCAACAACGCCCTCAACGCTGCCATACTGGCTGTCCGGATACTTGCCCTGGAAGATCAGGCCATTGGTCAAAAACTAAAAACTTATAAATCGGGGCTCCAACAAAAAATCGAAAAAGCCAACTCGGAATTGAAAGCACTGAAGTACCGGTTTAAAACCAACTAATACCCACAAGCATCTTCTTTCCCGAGAATGTTTTACCTTTGCCACCTAATTTCGAAAAAATGATAAAGGATCGTTCGAAAGAAAAAAACCGGCCGATACGTGTGGGGGTTACCCATGGCGATTTCAACGGAGTCAGTTACGAAATAATGATCAAGGCCTTAATGAACAATCACTTATACGAGTTGTTCACTCCTGTCATTTACGGATTGCCACGGGTGGTAAGTTTCCATCGTAAACTACTGCATCTTACCGATTTCAATTACAATGTCATTTCAAACAGTTCAAAAATTACCGATAAAAAGCTCAACATCCGCAGCCTTAGTGATGAAGAGATAAAGATCGAGTTTGGAAAATCAGTCCCGCTGGCAGGGGATTTCGCTTTCAAAGCATTGGAAACAGCCGTTAACGATTTGAAAAACAACAAAATAAATGTGCTGGTAACCGCTCCTATCAACAAAAAAAACATCCAATCAAAAGAATTTAATTATCATGGCCATACCGAATATCTGACCGATCGTTTTGGCATGAAAGATTCACTGATGCTCATGGTTTCCGACCAGTTGAAAGTGGGTACCGTTACCAACCATATCCCCGTGAAAGAAGTAGCCGGAACCATTACCGAAGAATTGATTCTTTCCAAACTGGATATCCTTTTCAATTCACTGAAAAAAGATTTTCTTATCGAACGGCCTAAGGTTGCCGTTTTGGGGCTAAATCCCCATGCCGGCGACAACGGCCTTATCGGCACTGAAGACAAGGCTTTGGTAAATGCTGCCATCGTCAAAGCCAAAAAACAGGGAATGCTCGTATTTGGTCCTTTTCCGGCAGATGGATTTTTCGGTTCGGGAAATTACACCCAATACGATGCTGTTTTAGCCATGTACCACGATCAGGGGCTGATACCTTTCAAGCTGCTGGCACAGGACAGCGGTGTCAACTTCACGGCCGGGTTGCCTATTGTGCGTACTTCGCCTGATCATGGAACTGCTTATGACATTGCCGGCAAAAATGAAGCTTCACCGGTTTCCATGCGAAAAGCCATATATCTTGCCATCGATATTTACAGGAACAGGCAGAAATGGGAAACCATGCATGCCCATCCGCTAACCGAACAATAAAATGCGACACAAACAATACTCCGGTGCAGAACTTACGGAGATCATGAAGGCCAGACTGCTTTCACCGGATAACACCGAAATCATAATAGAAGACATCCTGATCGACAGCCGGAAATTTATCCGGGCCGCCAAAACACTTTTTTTCGCACTGAAAGGCGACAGAAACGATGGCCACAAATACATTTCAGAACTTTACCGAAAAGGAATCCGTTATTTCGTCATTTCCGATATCCGTTTCTCACGGAAAGGCCTTGATAAAGCATCCTTTTTTATTGTTTCCGATACACTGAAAGCCTTGCAGCAGCTAACAGCGTATCACCGCAGCCAATTTGACATTCCCGTTTTTGGCATCACCGGAAGCAACGGAAAAACAATAGTAAAAGAGTGGCTTTTTCAACTCATGAGCCCGGATAAAAAAATTGTCCGCAGCCCGAAAAGTTATAATTCTCAGATCGGGGTCCCCCTGTCGGTATGGCAAATGAACAAGCAGCACAATCTGGCCATTTTTGAAGCCGGCATATCCCGTCCAGGTGAAATGGAACACCTGCAAGCCATCATTCAACCCAACTTGGGGATTTTTACCAACATTGGAGAAGCCCACAGCGAAGGGTTTATCAGCCTGGCCCAAAAAACCGGCGAAAAACTGAAACTTTTTACCCAGGTGAGGACGTTGATTTACAACAACGATCAAAAGGAACTGCTGAACGTGATCATCCGCAGCGGCATCCTGGAAAATATCGGCTCTTTTACCTGGGGCAGTGAAAAAAACAACGATCTCCAAATTATAAAAAAGCAATCAAAAGAAGCCGAAACAACCATCCAGGCCATTTATGACGGAAAGGAAATAACCATACAGATCCCTTTTGCCGATATGGCTTCCGTTGAA
>JALUYM010000150.1 GCA_027018745.1 Bacteroidales bacterium
GAGCATAACATTTCCACCGAAATTTTCCACATGACGGGCTATGCGTGCATCATCAGTGGCTACTATTACCATGTCCGTTTTTGCTGACAGGACCTGCTCATATACCCGTTGGATCATACTTTTGCCGCAAATGTCGGCCAGTGGTTTTCCGGGAAACCTGGTAGAGGCAAATCGTGCGGGGATAAGGCTGAGAATTTTCATTAAAACAGGCAGTTAAAAAAGTCCGTTGATTTCAGCATCGATTTTTTCAATGACCAGGCCGATATCTTCCGGTTTCGAAAAATCCAACTCATCAACATTGATAATTAGTAGTTTCCCCTGTTTGTACTTTGATATCCAGGCTTCATACCGTTCGTTTAATAATTTCAGGTAGTCCAAACGGATGGATTCTTCATAATCCCTGCCCCGTTTTTGGATTTGTTCAACCAGTGTTGAAACGGAAGCCCTCAAATAGATCAGAAGGTCAGGGGGCTGAATAAAAGAGCTCATTAATTCGAACAACGAGCTGTAATTTTCAAAATCTCGGGTGGACATAAGGTTCATATCGTGGAGGTTAGGTGCAAAAATATAAGCATCTTCGTATATACTCCTGTCCTGGATAACGTTTTTGTTGCCCCGTCTGATCTCCACCACCTGCCGAAAGCGGCTGTTCAGGAAATAGACCTGCAGGTTGAATGACCACCGTTGCATGTCATCATAGAAACTTTGCAGATAAGGATTATGGTCAACATCTTCATAATGGGCTTTCCAGCCATAATGTTTCGATAAAAGTTTGGTAAGGGTTGTTTTCCCTGACCCTATATTTCCTGCAATGGCAATGTGCATGGTTTTTTTGATTTAAAAATTAAAATTCTTTTTTGTCGTTTTGCTGTTTTCCAGTATTTCTTCTACAAATTCCCGGGTGTTGTGCAAGCGGGGAATTTTATGCTGGCCCCCCAGCTTGTTGTTTCTTTTCATCCAGGCATAAAAAGTCCCTTTTTTCATAGAACGGATCAAAGGCGGTTTCAATACCAAGTCGTGGTATCTTTTTGCTTCATAATCCGAGTTTAGTTCTTTCAGCGTATTATCAAAAACCTCCAAAAAAAAGTCAAAATAATCCGGCATTTTTACAAATTCAATAAGCCACTCATGGCGGATGCTGTCTTTTTCGTAAAGCGGGGCTGCTGTATAATCTTTTATGGCTGCATTCGTTTTGGAACAAGCCATGGCCAAAGCTTTTTCGGCATTATCCACCATGAGTTCTTCTCCCACAATATTAATAAAATTTTTGGTGCGACCGGTTACCTGAATTCTGAATGGTTTCAACGACGTAAACCGGATGGTGTCTCCGATCATGTAACGCCACAGTCCGGAGTTGGTGGTGATGACCATGGCATAATTGGTATTCGTCTTTACCTCGCCCAGGCTTAACGATTGGGGAAAGGGTTCTTCCACCTGATCCATGGGAATAAATTCATAGTAAATACCGTAATCGAGCATGAGCAGCATATCATCAGCTCCGCTTCTGTCCTGAATACCGAAAAAACCTTCAGATGCATTGTATGTCTGAAAATAGTTCATGTTTTCTTTGGGTATCAATTCTTCAAATTGTTCCCGGTAGGGTTCGAAACTGACTCCGCCATGGAAAAAAACTTCCAGATTAGGCCAAATTTCAGGAATGGTTTCTTTCCCCGACAGTTCCAGTACTTTGCGCAGCAAGACCAGCGTCCACGACGGAACACCGGAAAGGCTGGTAACATTATGGTTTTGTGTTGTTTCGGCCATTAGTTGCAGCTTACTTTCCCATTCATCCATCAAAGCAATGGCCAGCGGGGGGGTGCGCATGATTTGAGCCCAGTAAGGCATGTTATGGATTAAAATGGCAGAGAGGTCTCCTTCGTAATAAGACTGGTTGTTTACTTCCTGAATATTCTGGCTGCCTCCCATAAGCAGCCCTTTTCCCTGAAAAATAGAAGAATCGGGGTTGTTGTTCAGGTAGAGGGTCAACACATCTTTTCCCGCCTTGAAATGGCACTCTTCTATGGTAGACTGGCTGATGGGAATAAATTTGCTTTTGTTGTCGGTGGTTCCGGATGATTTTGCATACCATTTAATATCTTCGGGCCACAGCAGGTTTTTTTCTCCCTGCCGCATGCGTTCGATCAATGGCTGGATGTCTTCGTATTTGCTCACCGGTACCCGTTGGCGGAAAACCTCAGGGCTTTTTATGGTGCGATAGTCATATTTTTTGCCCCATTCGGTGGACGCTCCGGTCGTTATCAGTTTCTCAAACCAGTCGTGTTGTACTTCAATGGGAAATTGTAAAAAGAGGTCTATTTGGTGCATCCTCTTTTTTATCAACCAATTGAGTACAGAATTTATGATAGCCATGGGCGTTTCTTGAATAGGGTATTAAAAGATACCAAATTTATAAAGATTTTGTAAACATCCGGGATGGAAAAAGGTACTGTTAAAATAATCTGTTGTATTTCGGGTATTGCGGGAAGGGCGGAGAGATTAAAAACAGCATGGAAAGTACAGCCTGAGAGCGGAAGAGTGCGGCAGCTTGTTCAATCAAAAGAACTACCTTTGTCAGGTAATTTTTAACCATGGTACTTTTCCCAACGGCAAAAATTAATCTCGGTTTGAGGGTAGCAGGAAAACGAAAGGATGGTTTTCATAACATCGAAAGTGTTTTCTATCCGGTTCCCATGAGCGATGTGATTGAATTTTATGAGGCACAGGAATTTAAACTTGAGATTTTCGGGAAAACAGTGCCGGGAAAACT
>JALUYM010000151.1 GCA_027018745.1 Bacteroidales bacterium
TTGGCGTATTGCAGCTGAACCGGCCGTCCTGAAAAATATTTTTGAGGGAAAAGGGAAAAATTTCCATGAAATATTATCTTTGTAAGCTATTATAAATCTTTATTTACAATGGCAACAATTACAGTTCTTGACAAGGTTTTTGAACCGTATATCCCGCATACAAAAATACTGACTGCCGTAGAAAAAATGGTGGATAAAATGGAACGCGACCTGGCGGATAAAAATCCACTGTTCCTGGTGATTTTGAATGGTGCTTTTATGTTTGCCGGTGACTTGTTTAAAAAGTTGCATTTTCCGGCAGAAATATCATTTATCAAGTTTGTTTCTTATTCCGGGACACAATCCACCGGACATGTGCGCCAGCTTATTGGCCTTGATGAATCTGTGGAAGGAAGAACGGTGGTTTTGGTAGAAGATATTGTGGATACAGGTATTAGCATGGAAAAGGTTTTGGAATACCTGAGTGATAAAAAAATTAAAGAGTTGCGCATTGCCACACTTCTTTTTAAACCCAATTCCTATCAGAAAAATTTTAAAATTGATTATATTGGCATTGAAATCCCCAATGATTTTATTATAGGCTATGGATTGGATTACAATGGCCAGGCACGTAACCTGAAGGACATTTATAAAATCGTTCAATAACCTAAAAACCTTATCATGTTAAATATTGCACTCTTTGGTCCCCCCGGTGCAGGTAAAGGGACCCAATCGAAAAAATTGCTTGAAAAGTATAACCTGACCTATATTTCTACGGGAGACATGCTGCGATCGGAAATCAGTGAGGGTTCGGAACTGGGAATGAAAGCCAAATCCATTATTGAGCAGGGTGGTTTGGTGGATGATGAGTTGATTATTCAGCTGATTGAAAAGAAAATTAAAACCAATCCGCAATCGAAAGGGATTTTATTTGATGGGTTCCCGCGTACCACCGTCCAGGCTTATATTTTGGAAGGATTAATGTTAAAACTGAACACTTCGCTGAACTGTATGATCAGCCTGGAAGTCCCTGAAGATGAGCTGATCAGGCGGCTTTTGCTGCGTGCTAAAGTTTCCGGACGTTCGGATGACAACCTGGAAGTCATTAAAAACCGTTTGAGGGAATATGAAAACAAAACCAAACCGGTAGCTGACTTTTATGCTAAAAAGAACAAATATTATCCCCTGAACGGAGTGGGGGACATTGATGCTATCTTTGAAAAGATTGTGGATGTTGTTGAACGGACCAAATCGGTGCAGCAAACCAACATTGTGTTGCTTGGAAAACCGGGAGCCGGCAAAGGAACACAGGGCAACCTGCTGGCCAAAGAATTTGGCCTGGTTTATATTTCCACCGGAAAAATGATGCGTCAGGAAATTAAAGATAATACTGAAATAGGAAAATTGGCCAAGCCATACATGGATAAGGGAGAAATTGTTCCGGATGAGATTCCTATTCAACTGATCGAACGTAAGATCAATGAAAATCCGGATTCCAACGGTTTTATATTTAAAGGTTTTCCGAGAACGCTTATCCAGGCATATATTCTGGATGGGTTGTTGAGAAGGGTTAACATGTCTGTTTCTGCCATGATCGATATGAAAATATCAACTTTAGAAGCCGTTAAAAGACTTTCGGCCCGCGGCCATACGGAAAAAGCAAGACTTTATGACAAAAGTACAGAGCTGATCGTTAACAGGCTGGAACAGTACAAGGAAAAAACTTACCCGGTAATAGATTATTATAAAAATCAGGGGAAGTATTTTTCAATCCGGGCCGATGGCGATGAAACAGAAATTTTTTCGAGCCTGGAGGAAAAAGTGAGGGATATATTTCATGAATCTTATTGATCTGGACAGGAACAACGGATTCAATGTGAACATTAAAAAAAGCTGTCAGACAAACGCTGACAGCTTTTTTATTATGTTTTATTTTTCCGCTCAGGCTTTATAAAAACCTTTTGCTTCGGCTTCTTTCAGTGCATTGTATATTCCTTTTTTATTGATAATCCTGATGCCGGCAGCCGAAACCATCAGGGTAACCCATTTTCCTGTTTCAGGAACATAAAACCGTTTGGTTTGCAGGTTTGGATGAAACTTTCTTTTGGTCTTAATATGTGAGTGGGAAACATTATTTCCTGTAATTACTTTTTTCCCTGTTATCTGACAGATTCTTGACATGGTTTTGCGCTTTTTTGTGTTCAAAAAATGGAGTGCAAAGAACGGAATATTTTTTTAATTATTCAAATGTTTCTGTAAAAAAATGTTTGTTTTATGGAAACGTTCGTTACCTGTTGATTTATAATGTTCTATTGATAGATTCCTGTCTGCTTTTACTCAAGATTTATGGATGAGAAAAATGTCAGTATCATCCATCGCTTAACGGTTTCCGTACATTTCTTCGTAATACTTTTGATAGTTGCCCGAAGTAACATTATCCAGCCATTGCTGGTTGTTGAGATACCAGTCAACTGTTTTCTCAATACCTTCTTCAAACTGCAGGCTGGGTTTCCAGCCGAGTTCATGTTGCAATCTTGATGAGTCGATGGCATACCTTAAGTCATGACCTGCACGGTCGGTAACAAAAGTAATCAGCTTTTCGGATGTGCCGGGTTGACGGCCCAGCTTTTTATCTACTACCTTACAAAGTACTTTGATGAGGTCGATATTGCGCCATTCATTGTGCCCGCCAACGTTAAAAGTCCTGCCGGTGGGGCCTTTGTGATAAATCACATCAATGGCGGCAGCGTG
>JALUYM010000152.1 GCA_027018745.1 Bacteroidales bacterium
TTTTAACTTTGCAATTTGTAAGTCTTTGCCCGAATTAATCACTCCATAGTTGTGTACCATGGAATAAGCCACCGCTTGTTTAAGTGAAAAATATTTCACTTTCACAGAAGAGCCCGAAACCTGTGCCCTCGTCCATCCGATAGTTGCCAACAACAGGGATAACAAAAAAATTACCTTTCTCATTTTCATAACCAATATCTTTCAAAATATACGGTGGCAAAAATAAAAAAAATAAACCACGGAAACTATTTATATAAAAAAAGTTTTTTTAGTAAAATAGAAGCACAATTATTTTGTGAGGACTTTCTGTGTTGCAATCCAAGAAAAGGGAAAAAGGATTACTCCGGTGGCTCCGGATTGGAGAAAGAGGATATCTCCCTTTGCCGCTTTGACTTCAGGTAATTTTTAAATCAAAGCCTGTCACCAGTTATCTGTTTCCCCGCAGGCGGCAGGAAATCGAACGGAAAAAGAGGGGGAAATTGCCGGTATCCCCCAACCTTTGGTCAGAAGACCTAACGGCAGGCGTCTCCGAAACTTTTGGTCATAACCTTCAAAAGGGAATCGACCGGTGCCTTCTTTCTATACAGCCCCAGTCCTGCAGGCCATGTTCCGTACATGGGATTGGGAAGGACAATGTATTTTTTCCCGAAAAGGTTGTGCAAAGCTGCCACTCTTTGGTTACGCAGAGGATATTTTGCGGAAGCTTCATACAAATCGCCCAGATTATCACCGGCCAACAGGACAATATCATATTTTTTGGAAATAGCCTGCCTGCGCGGTTCTTTGTTGCTGGTAGTCGTTCTCATATAAATATGGTTATCTGTTACCTGTGGAAAACCATCTTTCCTCAAATTTTTCATGGTGGCGGTCTTTAGTTTCAAACTACGGTTGGTGACATAAAAGACCTGAAACCCCAGAGAATCAGCATATTTCAAAAAAGATACCGCACCCGGAATGGATTTGGCCACGGCAAGTTGGCACCAGGTATCCCAACAGCGGGGAAAATGGCTGTTCTTTTCAATAGTCAGTGCCTGGTAAGGACTGTTGTTGAGTATTGTTTCATCAATATCAACTACCACAGCCATATTTTTCTTTTTGGGAAATTCTTTTCGTAAGCGGGCAACCCTCTCTTTGGCCACATTGTATGCCTGATAACACAGCGCCTGGTATTCGGCGGCATAATAGTTGTACAATGTTGCCATAAGCAACGGGTTATCAGCCGGTTTATTTAAAGAAACAGCAGCACTCTTTCTTTCTTTGTGTTGTTGGACATTGTTACATGAAACCAATCCTGCCGACAAGATTAACAAAAGAAAAATTTTACCTTTCATAATTTTTAAATTTTATTGCAAAATGAATCATTTTTTTTGGATTTTGAAAGTTTTCGGGGCTTTTTTTTAGTTTTGTCCGGTTTCTGAAAATGAATGAAAAAGCCTTCAAAAAGTAGTATCTTTACACGTGATTTTAGAAGCGGCAAACTTTCATTTAAAATACTGAATTAAAGATACATTGTTGCTGATCTGTTTTTAACCTTGAATTAAAAAGAAATGACTAAATGGTCAAAATTTTTAAAACAGTCTTATCCGTTTAATGATGATTTTAAACAGAACACAAAAGTCATCTTTGTTATCAGCCTCATCCTGCTTTTGTTATTCTTTCTTTTTCGCCCTTTCGACATCAATGTTTTAAACTCCCGCGAGAAATATTCTTTAATCGGCGGATTGATTGTGGTTATCTTTCTCGGGTTAAGCATTAATCTGTTGTTGATTCCGGCATTTCTTTCCAATACGCACGCGTTTAAAAACTGGACTGTTTTAAAAGAAATCTTTTGGAATATCTGGATCATATTTACCGTGGCTTCAGGCTATTTTATCTACTTTAAGATAGTCGGATATTTTAGTTTTAGCTTTTTTATTTTAGTAAAGGTGCTTATACTGAGTGCAATCCCCGTCAGTATTTTGATCCCCTACAATCGTAACCGCTTGTTAAGGATGCACTTGCAATCTGCCCTTGAACTGAACCGTCACCTTAAAGAAAAAGCCCATCCTTCGCCAAAAATTATTCATCTTCGTTCATCTTATGATAAAGATGACCTGTCGGTAGATGCCAACGAATTATTATTCATACGTTCTGCCAACAACTACATTGAAGTTTTCTGGCAAAACGGCAAAGGAACCCATTCTCAAATGGTACGTTGTACTTTAAAATGTGCAGAAGAGGCCGGGCGAAATTATCCTTTTCTTTTTAGGTGTCACCGGACTTTCATTGTTAATTTACATCAAATCAGAAGACTGGAAGGAAATTCACAGGGATATATTCTTTATGTCGGGGAAAACCAGCAACAGGTATCAGTTTCCCGAAAATATATTGTTCAGTTTAAAGAATTATTTTATAAAATATAACATTTCATCCCTGTATCCTGGCCATTCGTCCCTAAATAACCCTTTTATCCCTATTCTGTTTTGGTTAATCCCTAAAATAATATTTCCTGCAACCATCTTCTTAGTTTTGCCTGTAAACAAAAAGTTAATTTATGCAGCGATTAAAAATAGGCGATCTTGAAACAAAGATTCCCATCATACAAGGGGGTATGGGCGTGGCCATTTCATTGTCTGGCCTGGCTTCGGCAGTAGCAAATGAAGGAGGGATAGGAATTATTTCCTCTGCGGCCATTGGTATGTTAATACCAGATTTTGCCAAAGATTTCAGAAAGGCAAACAAG